>CAIVHJ010000320.1 GCA_903905665.1 uncultured Phycisphaerales bacterium | reverse complement strand
AGGTCCTGAATCAATTGTAGTTTATCGGAAACCACAACCGACATGTCCACGTAAGCCATCCGGGTTCCACCCTGAGGCGCGTCGGAACTTTGAGCGTGGAGCAAACCCCAACCCAGCAAACCCGTCGCCAACACGCCGAAGATTACCGTGCGAAAATTCATAAACCATCTCCTTCTCATGTAAAAGCTTCAGTAGGGCCGGGAAGCAATCAGAATGTGATCCCGATGGCAAAACTGAAAAGCTGCGTATCGTCCTCGTCATCTTTGAGTACCGGAACGGCAAAATTGAATTCAAATGGAATGGGGGTGACGGCATCCACATAGAGTCTCAGACCGAAACCCACACTCGCCCGCCACGAATGGATTCCGAAATCCTTCTCGACCGTTCCCATGTCAGAGAACATGACGCCGCGCAGCAACTTCGTCCAAATGGGAAACGAATATTCGGCGCCGGTCAGGACGCGGGAATTACCACCGACCCGCTGATCGGTGCTGAAGGGCCCCCAACCCTGACGGGGACTTATGCCGCGGAATTCAAAACCACGTAACGATCCGATTCCCCCGGCATAGAAACGTTCAAAAACCGGGGCGTCACCGGCGATGTATCCGCCGTCCGCTCGCAGACCCAGTACCGACGGCCGATCCTCTTCATCGACGTGCAGTGTTTTGAACCAGTCGTAGGCAGCCTCCGTTTTGCCGTAACCGAATTCCCCAACCGCCTGTTCGTGGGAAAATGTCCACTTGTCCCCTTTGGTGGGGAAAAACAAACTGTCGGTGCGGTTGTAAATGAGCGTGCCTTTGACGGTCGTGAGCAGGTTGTGGCCTTTGACTTCGGCGATGTCCTTGGCGGGAAAGAATTTCAAATCGTCGATTTTGACGTCCTCACCCCGAAAGGCAATCTCGCCCGACCATCCTTTCAAAAATCCCTCCTTGAACCGTTTTCCGAAACTGACCAGACCTCCCACTCGTTGTTCGCTGTACTCTTCGCGTTTTCGTTGGAAAAGATAGGCGCTGGTCCCCAGACTGATGGGTTGATCGAGCAGGTACCGTTCCTGAAAATCGATGCGGAAGCTGGAATACTCGGTTCCGGGGGCGGCTTGAATTCGGAAAAGTTGTCCCGCTCCGCGATAAGCGCGACCGTGAATGAATTCGCTCCAGTTGCGGGGCGGTTTGAACAGATCGAAATTTCTGGACTCGAAAGTCAGATTTCCCGCCAAACCCGTGTTGCTGCTCACGCCTCCCCCGATGAGGAACATGACCGTCTTCTGCTTCTCGGCGACGTCCACTAGCACATCGCGGGAATCGGCCTTATCACCGACCGGCGAAATTTTCACGTCTTCAAAAAGTCCGGTATCACGAATGTTCTGTTCGCTTTCCTTGATGGATCGAGCGTTGAATTGCTCTTCGGGGTAAAACTCCAGTTCGCGCCGAACGACTTTGTCCTGAGTGAGGGAGTTGCCGCGAACGACGATTCGGCCCACGGTGAATGAACTTCCTTCGGCAATCTGAAACATGAGATTGACGTGAGCGGGTTGTTCGCTGAAAACCCGCGAAGCAGAGACCGTGGCGTAGATATAGCCGATCTCACCGTACTTCATCTTAATCGCATCAAGGTCCTTGAGCAGCCAGTCTTGTCGAAAACACTCGCCGGGCTTGAGTTGAATGCTCGTTTGCAGTTGCCTGAAAATGCGAATCAAACGTTCTACCCCTGAACTACGCCCGCCCTTGTCGTGTTTT
>CAIVHJ010000319.1 GCA_903905665.1 uncultured Phycisphaerales bacterium | reverse complement strand
GTTGTTTTTGTCCAAACCGCGACCATCAGGAAGCGTGCGTTTTTCCTGCGTTTCATCTTCGCAATTTTCAATTGCTCATTCCCGCCGCTATACTGGACCTTTGTCATGAATACAGAAAATAATCCGCAAAATTCGCCCCCTACCGAAGTGGTTTTTGCTCCAGCTCGATATCGATGGTTGAAGCAAATTCTGTGGATGAGTTTGTTTCTGGTCGTCGTCATGGGGGGAAGCCGGTGGTGGTGGGGATGGTACGCCGAGCGGAAACTGCAAACGGCGATTGATGAAATCCGCGCGGCGGGGGAACCGATTTATCCTGAGGACTTTGACTCCAAACCGGTTCCTGACGATCAAAACGCCGCCGTGCTGTACATCGAGGCCGCCGAAGCCATGTCGAGTCTTTCGGCGGACGAAAGCAATTTTCTCAGTGGACGGATGAAGGAAGAACCACCTGAAGATTCGGATGAATACTGGCGAATACTTTCCGGGTTGCCGGAGGACGCCAAAGAATCGCTCTCGCTGGTTCGCCAGGCACGGTCCCGATCCGAAGTGGACTGGAAATACCACATTCGCGGCCCCGCATTCAAATTTGTTATTCCCTCGCTCGCCTCCCAGCGCAGCCTGGCCAGATTGCTGCATGATGTGGCGATTTATGATCACCACGTCGGTAACGACGCCGAAGCGATTGAGACCCTCCACGACCTGCTCGCCCTATCCCATGCTCAGGAAGAGATGCCCAGTTTCATTTCTCATTTTACCGCCATCTCGCAGGCGGGTCTGGCGACATCGGCCCTAGAGTCCATCGCTGCAACATTGCAGATTTCCGACGACAATGACCCCGCCGATGCTCGACCGGCATCGCGGGATCGGGTTCGAATGCTCACCCGAGATCTTCTGGACGAACAGGCCACACGGCAGGGATTGATTCATGGCTTCCAAGACGCACGAATGTGGCGGATTGATTGCGTGGGGTTAGTATGCAATCTAAAACTTCCCCTTTCTATTCTGAATACCGTATCCAGGCGCGGCGGCGGAATAAAAATGTCCAACCTGGCCGAACAATGCTTTGTTCGTGCATTTCGTCCGATGCTTCTGTTGGACGGTATGCGAATATTGGAATACATGAAGCAACAGATCGAGGCAGTCCGTGCGACAGACTGGCCGACGGCGAATCGACTGTTCATCGACAGCGATTCCTATCTCCTGCAGACCAAGGGCTTGAGAGAGTTCACTCACATCTTGAGCCGGGCTCTCCTGCCGGACTTTGAGCGAGCGGCGGCGGAGCATCACTACCGTGTGCTTGCTCTGCGCCGGATGGCCGCCGTTGCTTTGGCGATGCGAATGTACGAAGTGGACCACGGGCAGCGACCGCAGGCGCTCCGTGAGTTGGTTCCCGATTATCTGGAATCGATTCCGAGTGATCCGTTTGCATCCGACGGTCGGTCCATCGGATTGAATCTCGATGCCGAAAAACCCGTGCTTTATTGTATCGGGCACAATGGCATCGACGATCACGGGCAATATGCCAGGGTCCGGTCTGGAGGAAATGGCTTCGAGCAGGATGATGAGGTGTTCTTCTTGAATGGAGATCGACCGGTCAAGAAGCAATGATACGGATTCCAATTGAGCCTTGTGCGTTGGAAAAATCGAAAACCAAAGAGCCGCAGGCTTTAGCCTGCGCGTCCCCACGATACCGATTAACCCAAATTCGTATGAGATGGTTACAGTCGTGTTGCGACAATTTCGGCCTGCTGCGAAACGGTATCAACCGGTGAGGCTGAGATAGATGATGGTGAAATACAGAAGAACGAGGGGTATCAGAAAGAAGATCGCGGCGGCAGTGGCGAACCATGCCAGCAGGAAACCGATACGAAACGCCCAGAGATCACCGGGAGTCAATTGAAGTGCATGTCGGGCGAGAAGCGTCAGGTCGATCCCCCATCGTGAAAAGATACGCAGAACGAGATAGGCATCGAGGAACACCATACCCAGTGACGTGACAGGACGCCACATGGAAACTAGCAGACGATCTGCTGGGAAAGTCCACACGATGACAAACGTCAACCACCCGACGACCGGAAGCCAAGCCAGGGGAGCGGCGGCATAGATGCTCAGCGTCATGGCGCGATGGCAGAGTTCGGCGGGTGTTTCGTGGGATCGACAATAGCGGGAAAAGGAACGAGGGGGACGCGTGGTCGTGATAAAGAACGCCAACAGTCCAAGAAGCAAGGTTAGGAATCCTATGACCGTCAGGTGCGGTTCCATCTTCCAGCATTGTGCGAGCAATCCTTGCGGATCAATCCATGCCCAGACCGACGCGAGCAACAGAATCATGCCTTCAATCCAGACGAGCGTGACCCGCCGAAATATCCTGGCGTCTGAGGAATCCACCGGTCGGCACAATTCCTCCCACAGCCGTCTTTTGCTCAGAAGCACAAAATAGACGGTCTTCCAGAATGCGAGGAACCATCCGATTTCCCGGCGATGGGTCCATGGAATTTTGGTTTCGTGGGTGCGGATGTAGGCGATGTCGTGGCCGCATTCGGGGCACTGGTTTCCCGTCAATCCTCGCAGGTTGTAACCGCAATCGAGGCAAAACAAGTCGATTTGGATCGTGGGGTCGGATTGATTCATGGTCAAACAGTCTCTGTATAGCGTTGAACCGGCATCACGACAAGTCGGGTTGTCGCACCACGGTGTATATTATTGATGTTTGAACTGCGTGAACTTTCGCACTTTTTAGGTGTTATTTAACATTCGAGGACGACTATAAAAAAACAGACTGACCAACCGATGAAGAAGTTACACAATCCCCTTCACGG
>CAIVHJ010000318.1 GCA_903905665.1 uncultured Phycisphaerales bacterium | reverse complement strand
GCCCGCGTGGGCCGGCTGCTCCAAGAGGCCCCCATCGACGTCGCCTGCGTGGGCATCGGCGAGAACGGGCACCTGGCGTTCAACGATCCGCCGGCGGATTTTGAGGTCAGCGATCCCTATATTGTGGTCGAGCTGAATGAGGCCTGCCGGCGACAACAGTTGGGTGAGGGTTGGTTCGCTTCGCTGGATGATGTGCCGCGCCAGGCGGTGTCCATGTCGATCCGGCAGATCATGCGCTCCCGGGCGCTGGTGTGCACGGTGCCGGACCAGCGCAAAGCCCAGGCGGTGCACGACTGCTTCACCGGCGAGATCACCCCATACCATCCGGCGTCTATCTTGCGCGAACATCCCATGGCGCATGTTTTCCTGGATGCCAATGCGGCGTCTCTGTTGGGGGGCCTGGCGGTCGAGCCGGCTTAGGGGATCGATATGCAACCTTTGGGAATTTCCGGCGTATACTATGTAGTTTGACAATGTCACATGGGTGCAACTCTGAAAATTCTGGGATCATGCCGCCAAAGGTAAATTGGCATACGTGACAAAAGGAAGTGGCCGAGCCAAATAGATCAGAGAAGTGACTGGACCAGGAAAAATCATAGGTAAAGTGGGCTTTTTCTGGATCACTTTCACCTCCTTTCGGAAATCGGCTTGAAGTAGTTGCCAGGCCGCAACCCAGCGATCACTTTGGATGAGACTGCGCAAGGTCAAAATGGATTGTCCACCTGCAATCGTCCAAGCCATGCCAGAACGCTTGAAGCGCTGAGTTACCAGGGTTTTACAACTGGCTTCCATTACGCCACTGGCAATGGGCAAATGTTTGCTGAGATAGTCGGCATAGTGCATACGGTGGCGTTGATTACAGAAGTAGGTCAGTTCCCGATCCAAACGAGTGTATTGATAGCCCTTGGTCTTGTTTCGCTGATAGCGCAGCGTATGAATGACGCGTTCCGCACCGTCCTCGGCCTCTTTGAGCAGCGTTTTCAAGCGTTCAAACTGAGCTTTGCTGGCTACACTGCTTTCGCCCCAGGCCGCGTCACAGCCTTCTTTGAGATGGTCGCAGGCATGATAATAATCGACAATCTCAATCGTTGGTTGAGCAGCGGGGGGTAACTGCTGTTCGATTTCATTCAGTAAGAACCAGTTATGATGGGCCCCATCCGCCAAATGCACTCGCTGTACTGTGGGGCATAGTGCCAATGTACTTCTGGCTTCCGTTTCCAATTGCTGCTGGAGGGTTGCTTTTTTGGGCTCTGGCATGCGTCCATAGCGGATCGTTTGCAGTCGTTTTGCTTCCTGGTCGTACAAGGTCACCGTCCCGCAGCCAACTTCCTTGTATCCGGTCGGTCCACTGGCATGCTTTCCAGACTGCTGTGCTTTGGCTGCTTTTTCTTGCAGTTTCACGCCGCGCATAGGCGCCATCACTCCATCCACCGAGAGAGCCATTGTTTTTGCTGTGTTCGGAATGCTTTCCATCTGACGTAACTTGGTTTCCCATTCCACCCGATGCTCTTCCCAATGCGGGGACAGTTCTTTGGGCAATCGATCCAGACTGCTCCTTGAGGGTTGCATGTTCCCCATTTCGGTCAACAATGCTTCGCTTTCTCCTGCCGTCAAATGTGCCATCACAAAAGCCCCCTGGCGTGCCGCACGTGGCGTGAAGTAGCCTCCAATCATCCCTACCCGCAGTTCGAGTGGGCAGAGGTTTTTTCTCGCCTCCTGCGCTGAATGGTACAAATGTCGATTCACTGTCACCAAGCCGGCTGCACAGAGATATGTTTCTGGCATTATGCACCCAACATGATAGACTTTACCCTCCACTTCGATCTCTTCTGCACTCACATCATATCGGCTCATTTCCTCACCAACCAATTCACCCTCCAGCGCCATGATCAACGTGTGCAATTCTTGCTCAAAATGCTCGAAGTCATGCACCTCTTTCCCAAATTGTTCCCGCCGTTGCGCGATATATGCGTTTATCCTTTGGGCAGCAACACTATGCAAATTCTGTTCTGTATGGCACAATTCCATTGGTAGTCTCCATTGTATCATCTCAATAAATCGGGGTAAATTTAAGGAATCGAAAATGACCGCCCCAAATTGAGTTCTTGGGCCCGTTTTGTGACCAGGTCGGCCATCGGTGGGATTTGGTTTGCACCCGAAATGCGATCAAAAAGATAGTGGTAGAAACTTATATCCAGCTTTTTGGCAGTCGCCGCCAGCGTCGCAAAGGTATCCCAGGCGCGCACCCCATCCTGGGTTTGGGGGCCGAAACTGACATCTCGTTTGCGCACCCGCTGTCTGACCCCCAATTCTGCAGGATTGTTGTGCAAGGGGAGTTCGGGATATTTCAACACCAGTAGCAGAGAGGCTTTCTTGGCCTGGGTTTTAGCAATGCGTTTGTCCAACTCGTCGTAGCCGGTATGGGTGGCAAACAGGGTATCGAATTCAGCTTCCAGACGAGCGCTTTCTTCAGGAGTAGGCTGTTGTTTGTACGCCAGCAATTCGTGATAGTAATCCCAGAAGCGTTTGAGAAAGTCAATCTGCATCTGGCGGTGCATCGCTACAACTGGCATTAGCTTTTTGTAGGGACGGCCTTCATGTACCCAGCATAGCATCATCAAATAGGTCAGCCAGTTGAATTGGGGCGCATCATCACAGATCAAGGCCAGGATCACAGGCCAGTCGATTTCGGCGTGGTAAGCCGCCACCGCCGCCGCATCGATCAGTGCTTTGCATTGCTGCTTACCCAAGTTAGGCAAATCCGTCTTTATTCGTTCTAAAAATGTCCCTTCGTCCATATCTTGCTCGCTGCCTTCGGCAGCCCAGTTCTGCAATATCCCCCAGACCGCTTTCGACAAAGGCAAGCTCTTCAGATACTCCAACGCTTCTGCATTTACCCGGAAAATGTGCTCGTGCCCATTGCGCAGCACATCCAGAACACTCAGCCGATCTTTGTTTGGACGGGTATGATAGGCCGTGTACACCGGGTTGCACACCACATGGCAATGTTGATTCTGCCCGTCTACCCGGGTCAGTGTGTCGTCTATATGTTGGTAGGGACTACTCCGCAATCCGGCCTCATACACCTTATCCTTCTCGGCATGAAAGTTCTCCCGGTCTTTGATCAGCCAGTTCGACAATTCACCTTTCGATATCCGGATGCCTACATTCCTGTAGAATTCCAGAATTTTCGGCTCACTCGCCTCTATTCCATAGTACAGCGCCAATGTAAACGCCTTTATCCCCGGACCAAATTGTCCTTCATAGCCGCGCGGCAACTTCGCCTGGTAGCTCTTCTGTGTTGAGGCAGCGTAGTATTTCGCTTTATGAAACAGAATATTATCCATGCGTACTACGATATCTTGTACCACCACATCTACATAGCCCTTGAATTGCGCATCTGCGGGCAGTATGGCCACATCGACTTCGACTACCTCTTCCCGGTCGGTTTCTATCTTGGCTTGCTTGCTACTCTTGTGGCGTTCGCGCGGTTTACTACGTTCTTTCTCCGATGAGTGATCTTGGGTAGCTACTTTCGGCGTATTCCCCTTGACTTCTGGTTTGCCCTGTTCCCCTTTCAGCCGATTGTTCTCATCTCGAAAACGCCGAATCTCAATCTGCGCGTCTCGCAAGTCCGCCGATAACTTCTCGATCAGGTTCATAAGCCGCCGAATCAACTCACGGGCATTTTCGATTGAGATACTGCTGAGGTCTATCTTTTCAAACATGGTCAGATAAGTTTACTCGATGGGGACTATAATTGGAAGTGTTGGGTTTTCCGATTTACCCCAACTTATTGAGATGATACTCTCCATTCATGTAAAGTTGTCTGATATCACCTTTACTTTGACCGGAGACTATCTTTTTGTCAATACTTAAAAACTTTCAGAGTTGCACCCATGTCACATTAGGTATCCACCTTGCGGCGGTGACGCAAACGGCTGGCGGTAGACCGAGAGCGATTGACGAGATGATTGATAACTTGAGTTTGAGCATCTTCAACAGACAGTTGCGGGAGGGGCATCACCGCCCGCAACATTTCGCGCACGTTGGCCGTCGAGAGGGCAGGCAGCGTTTCAATTTCGAGTTGTTGAGCCAGTTCTGGATCGCGTTGACAATCTTTGGCCCAATCGAGCTTGGTGGTAGCAATGAACCACAGAGCGCAAGCGGTCAAAGCGGTGTGGTGTTCCCAGGCAACGTATTTTTGAGCCTGAAACTCATCTGCGCCGACTTCATCTTTGCTGTCTTGGATCACTCGCTCGACGAAATAACGGCCACACAGCAATTCAGCCAGGAACTGCAATGCGGCGTCTGCAGGGGCATTGCTGAAGGCATAGGTTCGGTCGCCATTACTCTCGATACGCATCGCCAGCCATTCCTGATAGGGTGCAATGTCGGGTTGCTTGTCATCCCAAACCCACACTCGACGGGCGGCAAAGCGATCTTCCAACACGCCCCGTTCGTTGGTGCGAATGCGCAAACGCTGCCAGTGGGTGTCTTCTGCCAGCCCAACCTGTTTGACATTGTAAGAACGGACGCCGTTCAGAACCTGTATTTTATCGGACTTGGGACCCTTTTTGCCAGGCTTGGGTTCTGGGATTCCCATGACCGGCTGCTCCAAGTAAACCCGCAGATTGTCGGGTATATCCGCCATATACAGCAGGTGCTCTTCACGCAATTCGTGCCGAAACTGGCTACTGCGACCATACAACGAGTCGCACAATACGGCTTCAAAGGGCAATTCCGACTTCTTGGTGCGACGGATCATCTTCAGCCCCAGTTCGGGTTTCGTCTCAAAGGATGTTCGATCAGATGGAACACCGACTTTCTGACGCAATCCCTCATAATCAGTCCCAAACCAGGCTTCCGGCAGGAAAATCTCTGC
>CAIVHJ010000317.1 GCA_903905665.1 uncultured Phycisphaerales bacterium | reverse complement strand
TGCATTTCATACCTGACCATCGAATCGAAAGAGGATATCCCGTCGGAATTCCACGTTCCCATCGGTTCAAGGCTCTTCGGATGCGATTTGTGTCAGGAAGTTTGCCCGTTTAATCAAAAAGCCCCCCACGCGACCGAACCTGAATTTGTCCTCCGCGAACCCGCTCCTCTTCCTGCTCTTGAAGAACTTTTCAGGTGGACACAGGATGATTATCGTCGTCACCTCAACCACAGCTCCGTTCGACGCGCGTCACTACCGATGCTGCAACGCAATGCTCGGATCGTTCTGAGCAACCTGACTGCAAAATCCGAATTATCCCGCCCTCAGGTGTGACGCAAGAATTCTCAATCCGATGACTATCAAAACTGTTCCCCCGATGACTTCTGCAATGAGACCCCAGCGGATCAGATATTTTCCGCCAAAGATCATTCCGACGGCTGTGAATGCCGACGCCGTCACCCCGATCACCACACTCGGCAGAATCACATCCACGTTCAGAAACGCCATGCTCAATCCCACCGCCAACGCGTCCATGCTCGTCGCCAGCGACAACAACACCAGCATCCATCCTTTGGTCGGATTCGTCCGAAAACGATGCTCGGACGGACGAAGCGCCTCCCACCACATTTTAATCCCGATGAAACCCAGCAAACCGAACGCCGCCCAGTGATCCCACGTCGAAATGAATTCCGAGATCGTCGAACCGATCCTCCATCCCAAGATCGGCATCAGAAATTGAAACAACCCGAAATGAAACGCCAGACGAAAAACCTCTCGCCGCGTCGCCGAACCCAGCATGATCCCCGCCGCAATGGACACCGCAAACGCATCCATCGCCAATCCCACCGCCAATCCCAACACGCTCAGTCCGCTCACGTTGAACGCTCCCCGTCTTCCCTTTTTCGGTAAGTAGAATCAGATCGACGCAGGAAGCGTATCGCCCAAGACCACCAGCGTCAAATCATATTCGTTCTCGTTTCCCTTCGTTATTGGCGACTTTGACTTCGTTGAGCAGGGGGATTATTGTCGGTTTCGTGAAACCCCGACTCACCTTCATCATTGGATGCACCGCCTGTGGAAAATCCACAATCGGGTTCGAACTCGCACGCCGAATCAACGCCGAAATTATTTCCATCGATTCGATGAAGGTGTACCACCGAATGGACATCGGAACCGCCAAGCCCTCGATCGAAAAACGTACCGCCGTCCCCCATCACCTCATCGACGTCGTCGAACCGTCGGAAGAATTCAACGTCGCACGATACGTCGAAGCCGCGGATCGGGCCATTCAGGAAATCATTTCGCGCAGCCGGAACATCCTCGTCGTCGGCGGAACCGCCCTGTACATCAAGGGCCTGACCGAAGGACTTTTCGACGGCCCGGGGGAAAACCCGGAATTTCGCGCGAAACTCAAATTAAGAGCGCGAGACATCGGAATCCCTGCTCTGCACGCCGAACTGACGCGGGTGGACCCCGAATCCGCCGCGCGGATTCATCCCAACGATTACCGCCGGATCGAACGGGCGCTCGAAGTTTTTGAACTCACCGGTCAGAGCATCTCGCGGCTTCAGACGCAATGGGATTCGCAACAGCGTTACGATTGTCGATTCGCCGGACTGCGACGCGCCCGCGAAGATCAAAACCATCGCATCAACGCGCGGGTGAAACGAATGATGCAGGACGGTCTGCTCGACGAGGTTCGCCGACTGCTGGCGGAAGAAAAAACCTTGTCGCGTCAGGCCCGTCAGGCGGTCGGATACGCCGAATTGATCGATCACCTCAGTGGTTCAATTCCGCTCGAAGACGCCGTCGAAAAAATCAAAATCAACTCGCGACGGCTCGCCAAACAACAACGGACGTGGTTTCGACGGTTCCCCGATGTCACTTGGTTCGACCTTGATCCCGACGACGAACTGGAATCCGTCGTCGAGCGCGTCCAAAAATGGTATGATTCACCCCCATGACCACCGACTGGGCCATCGATCTGACCGACGTCACAAAAACCTATAATCGGAAGATCCGCGCGCTGGTCAACGTGGCAATGCAGGTCGGTCGCGGTGAAATCTTCGGACTGCTGGGTCCCAACGGCGCGGGCAAAAGCACGCTGGTCAAAATCATGATGACCGTCGTGCGACCGAACTCCGGTCATGGCGCCATTCTGGGTCAACCGCTCGGCCACACACCCACCCTGCAACGAATCGGTTATCTGCCCGAAGGTCATCGACTCCCGCCCTATCTCACGGCCGCCGAGGCGCTTGATTTCTACGCCGTGCTGTCCGAGTTGCCGGTGCATGCGCGCACCGAAAGAATCCCTGCGTGGCTGGATCGAATGGGCATGACTAAATGGGCCGACGTCCGGATCGGACAGTTTTCCAAGGGCATGATGCAGCGCATCGGGCTGATCCAGTCGCTGATTCACGATCCCGACCTGATCGTTCTCGACGAACCGACCGACGGCATCGACCCGCTCGGCCGAAAACTCATCCGCGAAATTCTGATGGACCTGCGTCATCGCGGCAAAACCATCTTCATCAACTCGCACATCCTGAGCGAACTGGAGATGGTGTGCGATCGGGTGGCGATTTTGATTCGGGGGCAGGTCGCCCGTCAGGGAACCGTCGAGGAATTGACCGCCCACAACGTCCATTATGAAATCGTCACCACCACCGACGTGTCGTCGCTGCAAAATGACCTGTCGCCTCTCAACGCCTCTGCTCTGGGTGCGACGGTTTCCCTTCGCGGTGAAAATCTGGAATCCGTCAATCGCGTCATTGATTTCCTCCGAAGTCGCGCGATCGCCATTGAATCGGTAAGACCCCTGCGGTGGTCTTTGGAAGACGTTTTCGTCGATGCCGCCAAAAATCTCAGCAAAACCGGGAATAACGCATGATCGTCTGGACCCTCATTCGAAACACTTTCCGCGAAACCCGTGAGAAAAAACTCTTCTGGATCAATCTGATTTTGTCGCTGGTGGTGGCGGCGGCGATGGCGGGAATCGGTTTCAACGACAAAGGACTCGATCTGCTCTTCGGCTGGAAAACAATCGAAGACCCGATGTGGTCCGTCAACAGCGACGTGCACCGAACGATGATCAGCGGCATCCTCAGCGGATTCATCATCGCTTACTACGTCGGCTGGATCGGTGTCATTCTCGGATTGATCTCCGCAGCCGACTTCTTCCCCGCCATGATCGAAAAAGGAATGGTGGACCTCCTCCTCGCCCGCCCCGTCTCTCGCTGGAAAATCTTTTTTTCCAAATATCTGGGCGGTTTGTTATTCGTCGCCGTCCAATCGTCATTTTTCATCGGTCTGACGTTTTTCGTGGTCGGGTTTCGATGGAAGGTCTGGCTTCCCGGATACCTCTGGTCGATTCCACTGGTCGTGCTGTTATTCAGTTATTTATATTGCGTCTGTGTGGCGCTCGGATTGTGGAGCCGAAGCGGTTTGGCGGCGGCTTTGCTCACGATCGCATTCTGGTTCGCCATCTGGATTCCCCAATTCTCGTTCGAGGTTGTCAACTCAACGCTGAGATTTGAGGACTGGACGCTCATCCGACGATCCACCACGGTCGTCTATTGGGTCCTGCCCAAAACGCGGGAAATCGAACGACTGGCACGAAAACTCATGGATCCTTCCGACATCAGGACGATTACCGACCGAATCCCCGAACGGGAGATCAATCGGAATCCCTACATCAGCAAGAAGGAACTGGATTATGCCATGGCGTTCGAGAGCAAAATGCAG
>CAIVHJ010000316.1 GCA_903905665.1 uncultured Phycisphaerales bacterium | reverse complement strand
GAGGCGGCGTTTTTTCCCAGCTCGACCTGTGACAATTGTGAGGTGGTCAACTCGGTGAGTTCCGACAATTGCCGAAGCGTCATGTTTCTCGCCAAACGGGCCTGTCGGATGCGCCCCCCGATCAAATGATTCAGTTCGTCTTCGTTGGTATAGATCAAACCCATGGCACGGCACATCCGATCCACGGCGGCATACAGCTCCTCACGCCGAAATGGTTTGGAGATGTAATCGCGGCAACCCGCGCGCATGGCGGACGTGGCAGTCTCCAGATCGGGATAGGCGGTCATGATGACGCAACCCAGATGATCGTCCAGACGCCGGGCCTGTTCGATCACCGCAATGCCGTCCAGATCGGGCATCTTGAGATCGACCAGCGCGATGTGAAAGGATTCCTGGGAGACCAGGCGAACCGCTTCATGCGGATTGGTCGTCGTTCGCACCTGATACCCGTTGCGTTCCAGCAAAGCCGATATCGTCCGGCAAACCTCCTGCTCGTCATCGACCACCAAAATCTTGATGTGGGTTCGAACCGGTTGTGGCGGGATGGCCATGGGGGTTGGAGGAACAGCCTCTGCTTCTTCCACATGGGGATCGGAAATTGATTGCGACATAAGGAACCCTTTCAAAAAACAAAAAGGGCATGATTTGTCTGTTTTCTTCCAGATCTGTACTGAAATCGCCTGATCGGATCACATGGCGAACATCGCTATTCTATCTTATTTTGGTTCCAATTGCGCGAAAGGGTTGTTCATGGTCGCCGGGATTTGCCATAACATGCGTCAAGCAAACGAATTATAAGCGTAGCAGATTTTCTGATCTGCAACTCGATGATCGCACCTGCTCGCATCACAGGCAACGGAATCGGACCGCACGTCTCATTTTCGTGCCCGTTGCAATACTGGGCGTTGGGTCGGCTTGCGATCGGAAGCGCTCTCGGCAGGTTTGGGTTGTTCCGGCGACGCATGGGGTTTGGTCGGCTGGGGAGCCAGTTTTACGGCAAGCACTTTGTCCTGGATTTCACGAAACACGGGCGGGTTGTCGCGCAGAAATTGTTTGGCATTTTCGCGTCCCTGCCCCAAACGAATGTCGCCGTATATCATCCACGCTCCGCTCTTGGTCACCACGTTGCAGTTGGTCGCCAAATCGAGCAGGTCGGCTTCTCGGCTGATCCCGGAATCGAACATGATGTCGAATTCGGCTTCCCTGAACGGAGCCGCCACTTTATTTTTGACGACTTTGACCCGAACGTGGTTTCCGACGGCGGCTTCGGCTTCCTTGATCTGAGCGATCCGCCGAATGTCGATGCGGACCGAACTATAAAACTTCAGCGCGTTGCCCCCCGGAGTCGTCTCCGGATTTCCGAACATCACGCCGATCTTCATGCGAATCTGATTGATGAAGATGACGATGCAGCGGGATTTGCTGATGCCGCCGGCGAGTTTCCGCAACGCCTGACTCATCAAGCGAGCCTGCAACGCCACGTGGGTATCGCCCATTTCACCTTCGAGTTCGGCGCGGGGGATCAGGGCGGCGACGGAGTCCACCACGATGATATCCACCGCGTTCGATCGGACCAGCATATCCGTGATTTCAAGCGCCTGCTCGCCGCTGTCCGGCTGACTGACGAGCAACGCTTCCGTATCGACTCCGCAACGCTTCGCCCATCCCGGATCGAGCGCGTGTTCCACGTCGATGAAAGCCGCCACCCCGTCGTGTCGCTGCGACGAAGCCGCCACATGCAACGCCAGCGTGGTCTTCCCGGAAGACTCCGGACCAAACAGCTCGACGATTCTTCCTCGCGGAAGCCCCCGACCCCCCAACGCCAGGTCCAGCGACAATGACCCGGTCGGAATGCAGGCGAGCGAGTCATCGAGTTTCTGGCTCAGCGAGATGAGTGCTCCCTTTCCGTAGGTTTTTTCGATTTGCTGCAGCGTTCGGCTGAGATCCTCTTGTTTCTTCGTCTGTCCGGGAAGCGGGGTAACCATGCGTAGCACCTTTCATTGGTTTCAAGTATGAATTGAGTGCGAATCCTGTTACGGGTTTAACGGCTGTCGAGTGATGACGTTATATTCTGCACCGCTGGGTTTCAATACCGACTGATACAACACCAGTTCCTTGACTTTCTGCACACAAAGTCCAAAGGCTTCAGCCAAAACCAACTCACGCAGTTTACCATGGGATGAATCCATTTTCACGCGCCCAATCGTAAAATGTTCGGAAAAAGTTCGCTTTTCTTTCGCTATGCCAATCTCCGAAGAAAAAGTTTCAATGTCTTGTGCCACACAGAGTAAAGATTGCGACCGTTCATTAGGACCGACCCAGACCACCCGAACGGACCCGGAATCGGGGAAGCACCCCGTTCGTTCCAGACGGATCGTGAAAGCAGGTGTCGTTCCGGCGGCGCGGAGCAAAACATTGCGGATCGATTCGATTTGCGATTCGGGTTGTTCACCGAGGAATTTCAGGGTCAGATGAAACTGATCGGGTTTTGTCCACGACGCGCGAACCCCGGCGCGAATCAGCCGGTCCTGCAGTTCCTTCAATCTCTGCTTGATATCCGTATCGAGAGGGATGGCGATGAACAATCTCATGGGAGAATCTGCAAGACCTGCAAGGGTCCGTCATCAAATTTTGAGCATGTCGATATAGCGTTGCAACCGTTCGTCCACCATGGCCCGAGACACGCGTTCGATTCCCCGAAGCGAGAAATCCTCGATCGTAAACGAAGCCGTGATGGCGCCGAAGGCCATGCCGCGAGGCAGATGGTCGATTCGATATTCACCCTGAGCGGCGAGGTAACCCATCAATCCACCGGCGAAACTGTCCCCGGCGCCGGTCGGGTCTTTGACTTTTTCAGTGGGATAACCCGGCAGGGCAATGATCGAATCCCGCGTGAAAAGCATGGCACCGTGTTCGCCTTTTTTGATGATCACAAAATCCGGTCCGTAACCGAGAATTCTTCGAGCCGCTTTGATCAGACTGTGTTCCCCAGTGAACAGGCGGGTCTCTCCGTCGTTCAGAACGATTCCGGTGACGTGGTTGAGCAGTTTGGTCAGTTCCGCCTTTTCATTTTCGATCCACAAATCGCGGGTATCGCACAGGATCATCTGGGCTTTGGAGAATTCCGCCGCCATGCTTTGTTGGAGTTTCGGATGCGTGGCGGCGAGAAACACAAACCGCGAATCCTTGAAACTCGAAGGGATCACAGGGGCTTTTTCGGCGAGCACGTTCAAATCGACGCGAAGGGTTCGCGCTTCGTTCATGTCGCCTTCGTAGTTTCCGCTCCATCGAAAAGTCTTCGAGGTCTGGCGGATCTCCAGCCCCTGCAGGTCGATGTTTTTTTGCGATAAAAATTTCAAATGCTCCTCGGGAAAATCTTTCCCGACGGCGCCGACCAGTCGAACCGGACCGAACAACGCCGCGCTGACGGAAAAATAAACCGCCGATCCCCCCAGCACGCCCTGCACACGACCATGCGGCGTCTGCACATCGTCTATCCCGATCGAACCCGTCACCACCAATGACATATCCGCTCTCCAGACAAAAATTTCATTAACTTGAAGGTATCTGAGAAACCTGCAGAATGCAACGTGTCGAACTCGTTCCGGGTGACTTGCAATCGCATCGGGGATTTAAGGCGGATTGGGTTATCGCAACAACCTCGCCGGGTCGAACGGATACGAGTTGTCGGTCGGTTCACCGGTGAGCATTCGGGCAGCCAGTTCGCCGACGGCATACGAAGTGGTGATCCCGTGCCCCCCCAGCGCCGCCACGTGAAAAATGTGCGCATTTCGAGGATCGTGACCGATCACAAAACGACGATCCGGTGCAAACGTGCGATGGCCTACCCAACTCGACAAAATGGAAATTTCCCCCAAATCGGGCTGATGGGTTTCGAGTCGTTCCGCCAGCTTCATCAAAATTTCCGGGTCCTCGGTGTAATCCCCCGGCACCCCCGGCGTTTCGTCGCAGGGGCTGAGCAACAATCCTCCGGATTCCGGCCGGAAATAATAATGTCGATACACGTCCCAGATAAACGGCCACTTTGGATCGACCCAGTCGAGCGGGGGAGTTTGAAACAAATGTCGTCCCATGGGCGTCAGGGGAAGTTGTCCCAGTACGCCCGCCCAGGGTCCGGCGGCATTGACCAGAGTGCGACAGGACCAGTCTCCGTTGTTGGTGTGAACGTGGAGGCGATGTCCTTGTGCTTCCCAGCCGATGACCTCCGTGGAAAACCGGACTTCCTGCCCCGATAGATAAGTTTGCAACAACGCCGAAACATCCACAATTCCGTCCTGCGGGCACCACTTTCCCGATCCATGAGCGCGCGGGCATAACGGGTGGACGTCGGTGTCACCCAGACCCAGCAACATCGCGCCCGAATGATCATAATGGGCCAACTGACCGGTTCGCAAAACGCTCGAGCTGGCGGTGGCCAATCCTGCGAGTGCGCGATCCTCCATGTATTCGCGGATGAGTCCCGCATTCCGCCCCGTCGAATGAACACCGGCGGTTTGTTCTTTTTCCAAAAGGACGATGCGAAACGTCGAACGCCGTTTCAAATGATACGCCGTCGTCGCTCCTGCGATGCCCGCGCCCACAATCAGTATCTCTGTTTCATCCATAGTCGGGTTATTATATGAAAATCAGCGTCCGCCACCAAATGAAGATGACGGTGATTTGACGACGTATTTTTTGCTTTTCCCTGCCCAAATCGAAAGGAAAGTAACGATGGCCGAGCGAAACCCCGCGTCCGATAAACGCGATTCGGCACGTCATCCTGCGAACACTTCCATACCCAGCCTGAGGGACTTCATCACATCCATCTACTTCATCTGTTCTATCGCGAACAAAAACATTCTGTAAAACCCTGAGACAAAGGCCGACCGATTGAATGCTGTTCTCTTGAAAACCGATCATTCAGTTTGTCGAAAGTGCTCGGAACGACCACGTCGCGGTTCTCGCTCGTCGCTGGAGCCGGCGTGGACATTCTTCAATGTTTTCGGAGCGTCTCAAACGTGATTTCACCGCGCGATGACAATGGAGAGCGCATTCTGATTGTCAACGATGATCCAAACCTGCAACGGGTGATCGCGGAAATTCTCGAAAAAGAAGGTTACGAACTCCTGCTTGCCGACGGGAGCGGGCGTGCGATGGATCTGCTCCATCAGCAGCCGGTGGATTTGATTTTGCTTGATATCGTCATGCCGGACCTGTCGGGTTATGACGTCTGCCGGCGATTGCGAGAAATACCGGCGACGAAGGAACTTCCCGTGATTTTCCTGACGGCGATGGATGGATTTTCGTCCCGAATCGAGGGTTACGAAGCCGGCGGAGTCGATTACGTTACCAAACCGCTGATTCCGAGCGAATTGCTTTTGCGGATTCGCACCCATCTCAGTCTCAGGCGTTCGTCTCGAGACATGAGGGAAAAGACGACCATTCTCGATGCCCAGCTCAAGCGGCTGGATCAGGTTCGCAGCGGACAGGAGCGTCTGCTCGCCGATCCCGCCGACTACCCCGAAATCAACGCCGCTGTTCGATTCCAGCCGACTCTGGAAGCGGGGGGCGATTTTTACGACATTCTGAAACTCTCCGACGAGGATTTCGGATTTCTCGTCTGCGACGTTTCCGGCCACGATCTCGGAATCGCCTACCTGACCGGAGCGATGAAGGCCCTGAGCGTCAGTTTTACCAGCGAGGCCCTTTCGGTTCAGGATACCGCGGTGATGCTCAACGCGGCGTTGCGGAAATTCCTGGATTACGGCCAGTACGTCAGCGCCTGCTACGTGAAATTTTCAAAAACCCAGATGCTTCTGGACGTGATCAACGCCGGTCACCCGGCTCCGTTTTTCGCACCGCATCATGCGGCTGCCCATTTTCTCGACCTCGTGGGTGATGTGCTTGGCATCCATGAAACCGTGACGTGCCAGACGTCGTCGTTCAAAGTACACCCCGGGGATCGGCTTTTTCTCTACACCGACGGATTGACGGAAAGTTGGCCGAATTCGAATGGAAAATGTGGAAGTCGAATTCTTGGTTCGACGTGGCTTGCAAAGCAGGTAAACGACCGGTCGCATCATCCGCTATCGACGGCGGTTCACGGGATTGTCGATGAAATGCTCTCGGCCGGACAGGGACGCGTGGACGACGACGTGATTCTGATGGGAATTGAATTCTGAGGCGTACCATGGACGACGTCATCGAAAGAAACGATTCGATTCAGATTCGCATGCCCGCCGTGCTCGAAAACATCGACCGGGCGGATGAAAAAATCTGCGAATTTATCAAAACGCATCAACTTCCCATCGACCTGTTTGCCGTTCGGATTCTTCTGCGCGAGGCGCTGCTCAATGCCGTGACCCACGGGAGCGGAAAAAATCCGAAGCGATCCGTTTATCTTTTTTTCGGGTGGGACGAATCGGGAGTGGAACTGGTCGTGAAAGATCACGGACCGGGTTTTGCGTGGCAAACGCATCGCGGGGAATTTGACGTGCTCGGCGACGGGGGGCGGGGTCTGGCGCTGATGCGCATCTATTCCGACGAAATGTCCTACAACGATTGCGGCAATCAGGTCCGGCTCCGAAAACGGTATTCGGTTCCGGCGGACGGGACAGTGGCTCAATCCGTTTCCACGGGAAAGGTGTGATCATGTTTGAAGCGGAAAAATCGAATGCGACGACGCGGGTTCGGGTTCGGGGAAACCTGACGGCCGGCAATGCCGACGAGTTTCGCCGGTTCCTTCAGGAACTCGTTGAATCCGGTGAAAACAACCTGACGATTGACCTGGCGGGCGTCGAGATGATCGATTCGAAGGGGCTGGCGGTTTTCATCGTTTGCTATCAGACGCTCAGCCTGATCGGCGGGTCGTTGACGGTCGTTACCGACAGCGACGACCTGAAAGGGTTGTTCCACGTCATGCGAATGGATGAACATTTTACGGTGTGTGGTTCCTGCTGAACTATGCGGTTCGATCGTGACCGAACCGAAACGACTCGCGGGAAACCGTTTCACAGGGAGGTCGAAATGTCCAACGAGGAACTCATCGGCGATTTTGCGACGGAATCGCTCGAAGCGCTCGCCGATGTCGAAAATGATCTGCTGAGCATCGAACAGTCCGGCGCCGGAATCGACTCCGAATTGATCAACCGCGTGTTTCGGGGCATCCACTCCATCAAAGGCGCCAGCGGTTTTCTCGGACTCAAGTCGATCGGTTCGCTCGCGCACGAAATGGAAAGCGTGCTGAACCTGATTCGCAATCGCGAACTGGTTCCAACTTCGGCCATTGTCGAATCGCTCCTGAAATCGTCCGATGTGCTGGCGGACCTGCTTCGCCAT
>CAIVHJ010000315.1 GCA_903905665.1 uncultured Phycisphaerales bacterium | reverse complement strand
GCGCAAGATGAGTCGATACGATGGGTAAACCAAAAAAAGAAAAAGAGATCGCCATTCCGACGTCGGAGGAGATTGAGTCGTTTGGAGGGAGCCCGGTGAGTGAAACAGGGAAAAAGTCCGTGGATGGAAAAGGGACAGCGACATCCGAGATTCCCACCGAAGCGAAACCTGGAGACGCAGAGGTTGTGGACTGGAAGGACAAGTTTTTGCGAGCGAAGGCGGATTTTTCGAATTATCAGCAACGGGCGACGCGTGAGATGCAGGAGGCGATTCGGTACGCCAATTTTGGATTCGCACGGACGTTGCTCGATCTGATCGACGATTTTGAGCGGTTGTTGCAGACGCCTGCCCCTTTGAAATCGTCGGAGGGAATGATTCCGGCGGTTCGGTTGATGTATGACAAGCTTCAAAAGATTTTGAAGGATTATGGCGTCACGCCGATTGAAGCGATCGGGCAACCGTTTGATCCGACAGGTCACGAGGCGATTCTGGAACAGCCGAGTGCAGACCATCCACCGCGAACGGTGATTCAGGAAGTGCACAAGGGTTATCGGATGCATGATCGGGTGCTTCGGCCGGCGCGGGTAATTGTCTCGCTCTCGGCGGGTGGCAAGCGTCAATCCGGGGGAGCTGACGTTTCCTCGACGAAGGAGGACGGCGATGCCGACGTATGAATACGAATGTTGCGCCTGCGGTCATTCGTTCGAGCGGTTTCAGGCGATCACCGCCAAGGCGATTCGTAAATGCCCCAAGTGTGGGAAGAGACGAGTGAAGCGACTGGTGGGCGCCGGTGCGGGGGTGCTGTTCAAGGGATCGGGATTCTACCAGACGGATTATCGTAGCGAGAGTTACCTCAAAGATCAGAAGGCGGAGACGGCAGATACCAGTGCGCCTAAAGTCGATGACAAAAAGAAACCGTCTGAAAAGAAGTCGCCCAAAAAGGCCCCGAAAGCGACGGTACCGTAATGCCTTCATACACTTGCCCAACCTGTGGTCGAACAATCGATGTGGAACGGCGGGAGGAGGCTCCGTATCGGCCTTTTTGTTCTTTGCGATGTCAGTTGATCGATCTTCACAGGTGGTTTCACGAAGATTATCGCATTGAAAGTCCCATTTCGTCCGTCAATCCTGCGGATTCCAGATGTTCCGATGTATCTCATTTGTCGTAACAGGAAGTCGCCCAATACGCCTCGACTGGTGTTATGCGAAGAGTCGTTTATTGCTCCCCTCGGCATGGCCGCTATAATGGCCTAAAGTCAAACTGAGTGCAGGTTTTTGTCAGGAGAAAACGAATGAATCAGACGCAAACGTCTTCGCCTTCTTTAGTGGATCAATTGTGGTCGGGTTGGCATTTTCCGCGGATTTTCAGTGCTTCGCGTCAGGCGCTCAATCTCACCAAAATCGGATTGGCGACGGTGGCATTGGTGAGTACGTTTGTCGTGGGTCGAATTTTGGATGCCCTTTGGCCGGGGACGGAAAAAGTTTTTGGGGAAATTGCCGCTCACGTGACGGAGAGTGTGAATTTGGTATTGGGATCAGCCAGTCACATTTCTCTTTCGGGAGTGGCGGCGGCGCTGGTGAAACTGGTAAGCGGATTATGGTGGATCGCTCATGAGCATCCGTTGTACTGTTTGGTTTACGGGATAGTGGTACTGGCGATATGGTCGTTGCTGGGCGGAGCCATTTGTCGGATGAGCGCGATGGAGTTTTCGCGGCAGGAAATTATTTCATGGCGTCAGGCGCTCGATTATGGCTGGGAAAAATGGATTCACTATTTTCTTGCGCCGTTCATTCCCGTCGGAATCGTCCTGGGGATTGGTCTGTCCTTGCTGGTGGTGAGTTGGATCGTGGGTTGGACCTGGTGGGTGGCGTCGTCGATTTGGGGTGGTTTGATTTTCATATTGGCGCTGGCGGGTGGAGCGGGAATCGCATTTTTGGTAGTGGGGGGGTTGTTTGGTTTTCCGCTGATGTGGCCGGCCGTATCGGCGGAGGGAATGGGGTGCATGGATGCGCTGGGGCGGAGTTACAGTTATTTTTATCAGCGGCCCGAGCGAGCGGTGTTTTATGGTTTTTTGGCGGTGATTTACGGGGCGCTCGTGTGGGTGTTGGTGTATCTGCTGCTTTATTTGGCGTTGTTTGCGACGCACGGTTTTGTGAGCATCGGATTTTCCGATCTGGATAAGATGTGGGCGGCGCCGCGGATGGGTGCGCTGTTCGTCGTGCCGACGGCGGTCGCTCCGTTGGAAGGTTCGTTACGAAGCACGGTGACGCCGTTTGCGATCAAGGTGTGGGTGAATCTGGTGATTGCGTTGGCGTATGGGTATTTGGTGTCCTACTTTTTTACGGCTTCGACGAACATTTATTACCTGCTTCGCTATCACGTGGACGATACGGAATTTGACGATGTGTATGTGATGGCTTCGGTGGATGAGTCGGGGGCAGGGGTTGCTCCAGCGTCGTCAGGAACAGCGGGTGAGGGTGGAACGGTGCCATTCGTTTCCCCGCCTTCGGTTCCTCCTGCTGCACCAAGTACATCGAGTGATCCTTCGACCTGAGCCTGGGGTATGTGTGTTGGTTGGTGTGCGGGTGACGGGGCGTAGCTCAGCCTGGCTAGAGCGCCTGGTTTGGGTCCAGGAGGCCGGAGGTTCGAATCCTCTCGCCCCGATTTTGAAAACCAGTTGTCATTTCTTGGCAACGAGTTTTTTCTTTTGCCAAGACAACCACTTACATCAATTCCGCCTCGTTCATCACAAGGAAACGCCAACACGTTACTCTTGCCAATAATTATCATGACTGTCTTGGACAGTGCCTAATACTTCCAGTACTGACTCCTCCTCGCTCCTGTGGCTGCTGGGGGCTTGTGCCGTTGTCGGCCCACCGACTTGTCGGCGGCCATGCGGGTGATTGGGATGGGCTCTTGGCTCATCTGCGTCGGAGCATTAAATCGGGCAGATGAAGGAGTTTTTCACGAAAACTCAAATGGCGGTCCACATGTCCTACCGCTTTGAAGGCAAAGACATACTCATCGCCTTCCTGATAACATTTCTTGCGGAGAATCCGCAGATGCGCCTCTCGAAACAGCAATTCGATCTCCGCAAATGACAGATTCGGGTTCTTGGTGGACAATCGATAGACTCGAGCCATGTGGGAATGACTGATCGAGTGGGCGACTTCCTGAAACACCAGCAGGACCAGCAACCCCGCCAAGCCTCCGATGAATGCGATGTCGAACCGGCCGAATCCGCACGCCATTCCCAGCGCCGAAGCCATCCAGATGTCCGCCGCCGTCGTCAGTCCATAGACGGCCTTCCGACTTCGCATGATTGACCCGGCACCGATGAATCCGACGCCCGTGGCAATTTGTGCGGCGATGCGGGTGCGATCCACGTTGTTCCCCGTGACCACGTCTGAAACCATCGTGAACACGCACGCCCCCATGCAAATGAGCATCATCGTGCGCAGTCCAGCGGGTTTGTTGCGAATCTCACGCTCCCACCCGACGATCAACCCGATCAAAAACGCCGCGCCCATCCGTTGAAAAATCCACGCGTAGTCGCTCAAAAATTCAAACATAAGAATTCCTTCTCAAGTAAGCCGGCAGCCGATAGCGGACAGCCGGTAGAAAGACGGGAAGACGAGCCTTTCATTGACCAAACTAATTCTCCAAACCGCACGTTCGGTCAATCGCACGAATCATTCCCCAACACATCTTGCGAACTTCGTCAATTTGGCCGAACACCTCGTGTAGATCGGCTTCCCGAAGATATTTCAACTCGTTTGCGATATGGATTTGAGTTTCCATTTCAGCCAGCGAACCCAAGGCTATGTGAAGAAATTGCCTGAATTCATTATCGTATTGACGAGAATGTCCTTCTGCGATATTCGATGCTATGCTCACGGCGGCCCTTCGAAGTTGTGATTGAAGTCCAAATCGTTCCTCCGGAGGGAAAGACCGGGTCAACTGATAGGTTTGGGTAGCCAATCGGACGGCTGCCTGCCACACCAGAAGATCCTTGAAGTTCCTGATTGTACTCACACCGTCTTTCCCTTCTTGCTACCCGCTATCGGCTACCGGCTGTCGGCTTTCTTAACCATCGTACCAGAACGCGCGGGCCGAACCCATAGGCGCTCGAACCGGGGTTGTAGGGTTCGTCGCTTGCGGGTTTCATTTTGCCCGCCATGTCGATGTGGCACCATTTCACGCCTTCAGGAACAAAACGCTTGAGAAACAGCGCCGCCGTAATCGCCCCTGCCCAGCGGTCACCACAGTTCTTGATATCGGCGATCTGGCTCTTGAATTTTTCGTTGTAGTCATCCCACAAGGGCAGTTCCCACATCAATTCCCCGGCTTCGGAACCGGCTCGAATTAACTCGCGGGTCATCGCCGGATCGTCGCTGAAGACCGCCGACGCCTTGTCGCCCAGTGCGACGACGGCGGCTCCCGTCAGCGTCGCCATGTCCACCATGTGCGACGGGTTGAATTTCTTGGCATAGGCCAGCGCATCGGCCAGAATCAACCGGCCTTCAGCGTCCGTGTTGTCGATTTCCACGCTGATGCCATTGCATCCCACAAACACGTCACCGGGAACATAAGCCTTTCCGCTGACGCGGTTGTCGGTCGTCGGGACCAGACAGATCAGATTCTTTTTGATTCCGAGTTCGACGGCGGCAAAAAAACTCGCCAACATCCCCGCCGCACCGCTTTTGTCCATGTGCATGCCCTTGAGGCTGTCGGTTGGTTTGAGGTTATAGCCGCCGGTATCAAACGTCAGCCCCTTGCCCACCAGACAAACAGGGCGCTCGTTCGCCCGCCCACCGCGATATTCCAGAACGATGAACCGGGGTTCCTCCTCGCTGCCCTGATTAACCGCCAACAGCAAACCCATCCGCAGTGCCGCGATCTGCTTCTTGTTGTGAATCGTGCAACGAATCCTTCGAAACTTTCGGGCCGTGCTTCTGGCGAGGTTGGCGAGTGCGGTGGCAGTGATGTGACTTTGCGACTGGTTGATCAGGTCCCGCGCCCAGTTGGTCCATTTCGCCAGGATCAATCCGTCGTTGAATCGTTTGCGATCGATCAAACGGACCCGATCCAGCGCGACGATCAATCGCGCGGGAAACTTCGGGAGTGCGTCTTTCTCCGTCCCCTTGGCTTTGAATCTTGTGAACGTGTACGTACCCAGTGCCGCGCCTTCCGCCAAAGATTCAACCAGAATCTCTGGGCTGATCTTGGTCTCGGTCAAAGGGGAAGCGACAAAAAGCACCGTCGAATCCTTCGACTTCTGCACGCCGTTGTGTCGAAGGCCTCGCGCAATTACCTGACGGGCGTGGTCAATTTTGAAATCTCCGACCTTCCCCATGCCCAACAACACGACCCGCAATCGTCCGTTGTTAACCGCAATCGTGCAGACTTGATCCTTCTTTCCTTCAAATCCCCATCCTTGCGCTGTGTTCGTGTCCCATCCGAATCGTTTGGCGACGGCGGATAACTGCCCCTCGAAAACCGGCACCAGCCAAAGATTTGATTTAGATCGACTCGATGCGAAAGAATCCAAAATCATTTTCATCCTATCACGTCTCCTTCCGAGATTTTTCGAGCGTTCCTGCGAGGTTCAGTTTGATTCCGAAACCGCCCATATTTTCGTGAAGGAAAACAAGTCTGACAAGTCATTTTCTGCATCTTTCAGGGGAATCCTGTGTATCTCGCGGTGCTTTCAAAGCCACCGAGGCTGTGATAGAATCAAATTCCTTCCCGTTGGGTGATAAACCGGGTGATCGAGCGGAATGTTTCATGCCCCGGTATGAATATCTTTCTCGAAAGGAGAGAACTACCATGAGATCCGTTTTGTTATGGGGAATGGTCGTGTTGTTTCCGACGGCGGTTGGAGTTCGGGCGGCGGACGCACCTCCGGCTTCGGAACACGTGTTGATGAAAACCTTGTCGGAGGAAATGGATTTCTCGATGAAAAATCTGTCCATGCCCGACGGCTCCAAATCGTATTTCATGGCCTACACCATCACCGATCATAAACGAGTTTCGGTGAGTGCGGAATTGGGTGCCCTGTCCAATCAGGACGACACACATTCGCGAATTCTCGACGTGGATGTTCGAGTCGGTGATTATTCGCTCGATAACACCCACAAGATTCGCGGGGGTTACGGGTTCGATCCGTCGGATTATATGGATCGCAGCACGACGCAGGTGAGCATCGAAAACGATCCAGCCGCCGTCAAGCAGACGATCTGGCTGGCGACGGATCAGGTGTTCAAAACCGCCGCCAAAAAATTCCAGAAAGTCCAGACAAACCTCAAAACCAAAGTTGAGGAGGAAGACAAGTCGGCGGATTTTTCGAAGGAACAACCGGCGGTGTCCATCAATCCTGAAGTGACGATGAAACTCGACGCCGAGGCGTGGGCCAAGCGACTCCGCGAAATTTCCAAACTGGCCGCCGAATATCCCCTGATCTACAACTCCGGCGTCACCTTGGGGGGCGGCGTGGATAATCGTTACCTCGTCAATTCCGAGGGTACCCGGATTCAGGACGGCATCAAATTGTTCCGCGTCAGCGTCTCCGCGTCCACCAAGGCGGAAGACGGCATGGAACTGTATCAAAATTACACGTTCAACACTTCCAGCGAAGACAAGTTGCCGACCGACGATCAGATTCGCCAGAAATTTCAGGACGTCATCCACATGGTGCTCGCGCTGCGAGAAGCGCCCATCGTGGAACCCTACGTGGGACCAGCCATACTGAAAAATCGCGCCTCCGGCGTGTTTTTCCATGAAATCTTCGGACATCGCATCGAAGGTCACCGCCAAAAAGATGTCGAAGAAGGCCAGACCTTCACCAAGAAAGTCGGGGAACTGATTCTGCCGGATTTCATCACAGTGCGTGACGATCCGACCCTGGCTTCCATCAACGGCATCGACCTGCGCGGCCATTATGCATTTGACGACGAAGGCGTTCCCTCCCAAAACGTCATGCTGGTGGACAACGGCGTGCTTAAGACCTTTTTGATGTCGCGCTCGCCCGTTCAGAATTTTCCGAATTCCAACGGTCACGGCCGTCGACAACCGGGAAACAAGGTCTGCAGCCGAATGGGCAACACGATCGTTTCCTCCACCAAGACGACCACTTATGACAACCTGCGAAAAATGCTCATCGAAGAATGCAAAAAGCAGGACAAACCCTACGGTCTCGTGTTTGAAGACAACGAGGGCGGTTTCACCGGAACCCGCCGATCGGGCACTCAGACGTTCAAGGTTCTTCCGATCGTCGTCTATCGCGTCTATGCCGACGGACGACCGGATGAACTTGTGCGCGGCGTCGATATCGTCGGCACGCCTCTGACCAGTTTCAACACGATCCAGTATGCCGCCGATGACGTCGACGTGTTCAACGGAACCTGCGGCGCGGAATCGGGTATGGTTCCCGTATCCTGCGCTTCGCCGAGCATCCTGCTTTCGCAGATCGAAGTCGAGAAGAAACACCGTGATCAGGACAAACCGCCGATCCTGACGCCTCCCATCGGCGAAAAGAATCGACCCGAAAAATCCCCGCGGGAGTAGGAGTGATTAGAACCGCGGGCCGCCAGCGAGCGGTGTCGTGCGATGATTTAGGTAATGTGTGGTGAACAACCGAAATGGTTCATTCAATACAGGAGTGACGATGATGAAAATACAAAAAACAATTCTGGTTTTATGGATGCTGTTGCTCGGTACGTGGGGGATCGCATCCGCCCGCGCGACCGACGAAACGATTCCCGATAATGACGTGGTGATGCGGGCGCTTGTCGATGAAATCACGCGATCGGTGAACCTGCAAATGGAGGACCTCGAAAAACCCTATTTCATCCAGTTTCTCGTCGGCGATGAAATCATGTATCAGATGGCGGCCAATTACGGCGCGCTGACCGATTCGGACCGTGATCGTTCGAGACGGTTTTACAGCCAGGTTCGAGTCGGAGCCTCTGAACTCGACAACACCAATTTCTCGGGCGGAGGGGGCCGGGGAAGACAGGCGAGTCTCCCCCTCGACGACGATTACACCGCCATCCGTCAGGCGATCTGGTGGGCCACCGACGGGGATTACAAGGATGCCGTCGAGACGCTGACCAAAAAACGCGCCTACATGCGCGACAAAAATCTGGAGGACCGCCCGAGCGATTTCTCCAAGGCGTCCGTCGTCGTGGAAACGGAACCCAGCGCCAAGATGAACTTTGATCGCACCGCCTGGGAAAATCGGGTCAAAAAGTTGTCCGTTCTTTTCAACAAATACCCGCAGATTCAGGAGTCCGGCGTGCGGTTGTTTGCCGGTCTTGGAAATCAATATGTGGTCAATACCGAAGGGACGCGCCTTCGCACCGCTGATACCGGCATCCTGATGGTGATCACTGCCGAAATGCAGGCCGATGACGGCATGAAGATTTCCGACAGCCTCACCTACGTCGGACGCATCCCCACCGATGTCCCCGGCGATGAGCAAATCACCAAAGACATCGACACGATGGTCGGCAACATGACCCAATCCGCCAAATCCACGGTGCTCGAAAATTACACCGGACCCGTGCTGTTTGACGGATTGGCATCGACCCAGTTATTCCGCGAAAAACTCGCCCTCGCCATCGCCGGAAGGGTCGAACCTGTCGGAACTCAGCGATCATCACCCGAAGCCACCGGTTGGCTCGAAAAGAAACTCAATCAGAAAATCCTCCCTGATTCCTTCCAGGTCCATGACGACCCGACGGTTCAGAAAATCGGTTCTGACATTTTGTTGGGCCACTATCGTTATGACGATGAGGGCGTGATGGCCGAACGCGTCGATCTCGTGGTCAACGGAGAGCTCAAAAACCTCGCTATATCGCGCAGCCCGACCAAGAAACTGTCCGGTTCTAACGGACATGGTCGGAAAGCATCGGGAGGCGGCGCGATCCAATGCGCCATCGGCAACCTGTTCATCGAGGATAAAAACGGCGTATCCGACGACGAACTCAAAGCCAAACTCATCGAAACCGCCAAGGCGCAGGGACTGGAATACGGTCTGCGGGTCTCCTCCGTCAAAACCGCAGGTATCGCCTCGAGCCAAAATGACATCATGTCGATTTTCATGCGAGCCGCCAAAACCGGACAGACCAAACTCGGTGACCCGATTATGATTTCCAAAGTCTTCGTCAGCGACGGTCACGAGGAACCGATCCGCGGTTGCGAATTTGGCGAGATCAAAATGACCGAACTCAAAAACATCCTCGCCGCCGGAAAAACTCCGACGGTCTATAACTACATCGGCGTGGGGATGGGTGGAGCGACTCCTTCCACTTCCATCATCGCTCCCGCCGTTCTGCTGGAGGAGATCGAACTGTCAAAGATCGAACAGGAACACGACCGACTCCCGATCCTCAAATCCCCGCTGACGCGGCAATAGCGCGGCTGGACAAAGTCTGCTTTCAAGGCACACGGGGCTTTGTTCCGTGTGCCTTTTTCATGTGTCCCCAAGATTATGGGGCGATGCAGATGGATGCAGATGGAAGGTTAACAGACTTTATGGCGTTTTCCCATATAGAGGGAGTCATTCTAAGTAGAAACGCAGAATGATTCATACAATCTCTTCCAATTGGACGACCTTTTTAATGGCGGCGGAGCCGCCGGGAGGTCGCCATGGGATACGGGATCAATCTGACCG
>CAIVHJ010000314.1 GCA_903905665.1 uncultured Phycisphaerales bacterium | reverse complement strand
TTCCTGAGTTCCTGAGTTCCAGATTCATTATTGTCCCTCTTCCCTGCCTCCCTTACTCCCTGAAGAACCCACTGAAAATAGCGAAGAACCCAGAATTAACATGGTTCAAGAAGGGGGAGGGATCTTCCGAATGGCAAATCGCCATCATCCATCCATCTAGCAGTTCCGTGGCGAATGGTCATACCTAGCTAAAGCTTGCCAGGCCAGCTACCCCCCATCCCGATTGAAGAGTCAGAGTGGTTCTGCAAAGTGCGATGCAATGAGTGGAATAATGTTTTTGGTTTTAGATAGATAATAATCTGCAGTACTCAGCTCAGTTCCCCTTTCCTTGGAGGCAGGGACCTCCCTTGTGTCCGTACAGATGCTCATCGTCTTGGCTCCAAGCTGCGTCAACTTGTCGTCGATGCTTACTTGGAGTGAACCATGTCCCGTGTGGGCGTTGCCGACTAGTAACAAGACCGGTTTACCTGCCGAGAATTGCAAAAGAGTCTTTGCCATAACCCGGTTCCTTTTAACGACCATCAGATCGCCAACTTTTATTGAAGCCATAGGAGTGTCCACCAAAAGCATTTTAGCCCCGTGTTTTCGTGCAATCCACGCCACATCGATTAATGAGTGGATCGCCTCTGTCTGGATGATTGATTTCGCGCATGATACCCTCTGAAGTCGTGTTAAATGAGCCGCCATAGGACAACGGTCGACCATTGCAAAAGCCAAGCTCATCATCTCATGTAATCCCTGACGCGAGTTAAAGTAGGAGTCGAATTCTTTCTGTAGATCGCAGGGAAACTCAAAGGCGACAGATTTAATGGGGATGGTGGTCAAAAGGGCATCTAAGGTGTTCATTGCATTTTCTCGTCCCGGTCGGCGATCGTGATCAAAACCTAAGATTAGGACTTTTCTATTGTACCTAATGATGTTGGTGGACTTGGGTGTATTATCAAGAGCTTCCGGTGGTTCGATTGTGGTTGGATACAACGGAAGTCCATGATCTGAAAGCTGGTTGAGGTCTTTGGCTCTCTGATCCTGAGAGTCCTCAATGAATGCGTGTTCTTCGATAATTTCAGAGCTTTTGAGGTTATCGACACAAGGCAATAACCCAGAGGTGCATAGGCCAAAAGCTGTTACCGTTTTCACAACAACAAACCAATGACGAATCAATGTTTTCATGGGAAGAAGCCCCTACTTTATTTGACATGACCCTCAGTAAATTGTTCAAACAGACTCCCTGATTTACATCCCATCTCTGCAGCGATTTCGTAGTAACGAACCAATCCCAACTGCCCCTCCATCCGCTAGATGGTTGTGGGCTTCTCTTCAGAGCGAAGTAGTCCTCAGGATACCCGAGAACTCGGACTGACCGACCTATGCAAGCAATCCGGTGCCGCGGAGAGCGGCCATGATCGCATCGACCGACTCCGCTGTGCTGCACTCGTCCGTACGCACGGTGACGTCGTATGTGAGGTTATGCGAATGGCAGAGTTCGTCGCTGCGGCGGGCAAGGCCGAGAGGTCTACCCTCAACGCCGCCATCGCCCCGCGTGGATTCCCGCCGCTCCAACTCCGCGACGGAGCAATAAACGCCGACGCAGAAAGTGCGGGCGCCGGAGTCGCGAAGAATCCCGAGAACTTCCTCCTTCCATTCCCCTTCTTGGAGGAAGTGGTCGATGATGAGATTCGTGCCCAGTTCAAGATGCTTTCCCCAGCTTCTATGGAGCCCGGAGAGCAATTTGCGGCCGTGCGGATTGAGTGCCAGGCGCAGCCGGGGACTTCCCCCATGCTGACCCGCCGCATGGCTTTCATCGATGTATTCAAACGCGGCGCGTCCATCGTGGGGCTCACGGGAAACCAGACGCCCGAGGTCGCCGCCTTGCAGCTTCATGAAACTGACTGGATAGAGTTTGTCCGAAATCAAAAGAACGACGTCATCGAACGCGACGCGGGCGAATGAGGCGTCAGGATGGCCATTGGCCAAGTCGGTGAGTCGGTCCTGCAAGGCCCGGCAGAGGGTCGACTTTCCGGACGAACTCGGGCCGTTGACGAGGATCGCGACGGGTCCGCCTTTTTCGGTGGAGATGTTCATGGAACTTGGGCGGTGCGTGGGGGGGTAATCTCATGGCAGATACCCAGCACGCCCAAGACCTTGCCATCCTTGCCGACCCAAGGTGTCTTCAGCGTCTCGACTTGGACTTTCCGGCCGTCGGGGTAGACCAGCCACTCCTTGTTGCGGCGCGCTTTCCCGCTGGCGAGCATCTCTTTGTCGTAGGACTGGAAGGATTTGGCGACCTCCTCGGGGAAAATGTCGAAGTCCGTCTTGCCGATGAGTTGCTGGGCAGGTTTGCCGAGCAATGTGGTCCAGGCACTGTTGCCGCCGCGGTAAACGCCATCCAAGTCCTTGTAGAAGATGATATCCGGGATGGAATCCATCACCGTAGCGATGGATTCCAGTTGCTCCTTCGCGTTTTCCGCCGCGGGTAACCGGTGTACGGTAGCGACGAGTACCAGAGCGACTGCGGCGGCTAGGACGGCGTTTTTCATAGGTGGAGTTGGTTGACCGAATGCATCCACTCCCTACCTGATGTCGCAAAAG
>CAIVHJ010000313.1 GCA_903905665.1 uncultured Phycisphaerales bacterium | reverse complement strand
CTTCTGGACTTCTGTCAGGCGTGGATCGAACTGCGCACGACCATCGGAATTGATCCCTGCAATTACATTCCGGCCTGATCGTTCCGACGGTCTAGCCTCTACCGGATAGTTCCAAACGGGTGGACTCCAAAGCGGAGACCACCCGTTTCATTGGTATCGCTCGTCACCGGAAGACTCCCCCCACGACGGTGCTGTTGACTACCGGTTCATACTTCACGGATTCTTTTTTCCAATTCCGCAATCCGCATTCTCTTCCCGCTGCCCGCTGTCGGCTACCGGCTTCTCTGATCCCTATCACCTAAAACCTAACATCTAATGCCTTCGTCCCACCTAGGGCTTGCCGTTTGGCGGACGTCCCGAACAAATGCATCAACGCCACAAACCGCTTTTTCCGTTTTTCTCTTTTCACTTTTCTCTTCCCCTTTTTGGGTTTCTCATTCTTCCTGTGTCAACCGCAAAAAAACTTCCTCCAGCGTTCCCTGCTGGTGAAACTCGGATTGCAGTTGAGCAAACGTCCCGACGCGGATGAGGTCCCCTTTGTGAATGATTCCGATTCGGTCCGCCACCTGCTCGGCGATCTCCAGCGTATGGGTGCTCATGAAGATCGTTTTGCCCTGTCGCACGCGATCGCGGAACAGGTCCTTCACCACGCGAACGGTTTTGGGGTCCAGACCCACCATGGGTTCGTCCACGACGAGGACTTCCGGATCGTGGAGCAACGCCGCCGCAAATACCAGCCGCTGCTTCATTCCGTGAGAATAACTCTCACACAACTGATCCAGAAGACCCGCCAAACCCAGTTGGGCGTCAAGATCACCCAGTCGCAACCGCGCCGCTTCTTTGGGGACGGCGTACATTTCCCGCACGAATTCCAGGAACTCCCGGCCGGTGAGTTTTTCATAGAGGAATGGCTGATCGGGGATGTAGGCGATTCTCGCGCGCGCCGCGACCCCGTTCGCCCCCACCACTTGACCGCAAACCCGAATGATTCCATGGTCTGGAAGCAACAACCCAGCCATCAATTTGATCGTCGTGGTTTTCCCGGCGCCGTTGGGCCCCAAAAACGCAAACACCTCACCGGCGACCACCTGCAACGATACGTCGCGAACGGCGGTTTTTGATCCGTATCGTTTCGTCACCCGTTCCAGATCGATTTTCACCTCAGTCGTCATGGCGGCTCCGATGGCTCCTGGCCCGATGAAGTTGATCCTCCGAGAACCGCTGTTCCCGAATTTCCAGAATTCCCAGACCGGGCAGATTCACGCGCTGCAAAATCACGCGACCTGCCTCGTTCACCCACGCCCGGATCCCGTCGGTCTCCACCACAAAGCAATCCTCGTTCCTGCCGTTCACTTCGATGGTTTCGCGGCCGGAGACTCGCGCCACGATCGATTGGACCCTGGCGCCGGGGTTTTGAATCAGCGACAGCGGATCGACGACGTGAATCTTCCACGATTGCCCCACCGACAAATTCTGAAGCACCGAGAATGGCTTGATCCCGTCGCACAGCGTTCTCGCCGCCTGAGAATCCAGCACGAATTCATGGATCGGCAACGTTCCGATTTTCAACTGGAACGCAAACTGAGGCCCCTGCCGCTCCCCCTTCAGATCGATTGGAACCGGAATCCCTCCGATGCGGATATGAACGTCATCAAGCACGTCCTCCGAGGCAAATGTCATATCCGAGTCGAGAAAAAGTTGATCGATGACCCCGACGTTCTGCAGACGCAGATAATCCGTGCGCGAGATGGTCTGGCCCTGGACGGAGTACGTGGTCCAGTAGTTGCCCCGTAGCGAATCGTCGGCATCGAAAATTCCATACTGAAACCACCGACCCTGATCCGCCAGCCACATCACCGAAGCCGCCGACGGAGGTTCCTGCGCGAACCAGCGGGGAATGACGTCACGCGAAATCATCCACGTCATGCTCACCAGCCACATCGTTACCACAAGATATTCCCCGATCCGTCGAAACATGGGCTCCTCCGCGACACCCGCGATCGCGCACCACAGGATTGTAGGGAACCGACAACCCTCCGGTCAAACGGAATCTTTGGGCTAAACCCGACTCCCAACGATTCGTCGTCCCCCGCTGGACCCGTCAAAAGAATCACAGTACATTGAGCGACGAAGGGAGACAGGCATCGTGTCGAAGCAGCATCAAGCATCGCGTTGGGTGCGTCGCGTTTTGTTGGCGACGGGAGTTACCGCCGTGGCCGGCTGGCTGCTCTTTCAGTATATCCCGCAGTGGTATCAGCCTCTGGAACTCTCGTACGACCAAACGCGAACGGTCCAGCGACAACTGGAACAAACCTTCGAAAACGTCACCCAGCAAATGGCCGAGGGAGCGTCCTTCTCGATCACCTGCACGCGCCGACAACTCAACGAAATGCTCGCGGCGCAACTCGACTTGTGGCCGGGAATGTCCAGCGGTTTTGCCTCGAATGGAAACACACCTGTCATCCTGATCGATCCCCCTGGGATCCTGATCGGAATTCGCTGTCGGAACCACGGCATCGCGACCATCCTGAACGCTCGATTGACTCCTCGGATTCAGTCGGATGCCGTTGAAGTGAATGTTGATCACGCACGGGCGGGTTCGTTGCCGATTCCCCGCTCGCTTTTGATTCAGAGGTTCGATTGGCTTCTTCGTGGGGAGGATTTATCCGAACCGACGGAGAATCTCCAGAACGACGTGAACTGCACGGAAGATGGATTTCGGATTCACAACCGGTTCGTCTGGCCCAACGGGAAGATTGTGTTTCACCTCACGGCGATCCACCTCAACGCAGAGGAACTCACCCTCGAAATCCAGCCGGAAAAACCCATCCCCGGATTACGGGATTAGCCCGCCGCACAACCCCGGCGCATGGGATTCAGAAACTAAATTTCGTCGGGTGCCTCTTTTCAGGAGGGTTGCGCCGCGCCTTTCATGGCGTTGAGGCGTTTCTGGGCGCGGGATTTGATGCGACCGGCTTTGTTCCGATGAATCGCGCCTTTGGCGGCGATTTGATCTGCTTTTTTGATCAAAGCCCGAACCGCCTGCTGAGCCGTCGAAACATCCCCGCCCCCGGCAGTCTCGGAAACCTTCCGACGAAGTTTCTTGAGTGCGGTTTTGCGGACAAGGTTCAAAACCCGTCGCTTTTTGTTCTGCCGAATTCTTTTTTTCGCTGATAACGAATGTGCCACAGTCATGACTCCCGATGAAAAATATCGACGGCCGGCGGCCGACGCTTCCTAGTCCTTTTTCATGAATGCGTCGAGACGCTGACGCACGTCACGAAAGTTATAATCCCACTGAATCAGTTGTCCAAAGGCTTTCTCG
>CAIVHJ010000312.1 GCA_903905665.1 uncultured Phycisphaerales bacterium | reverse complement strand
TCACCTGACGCGCCGCCTCACCGCCTCTGAAGGATTGACCGGCGTCGAAAATAAACCCATCAGAAAAATTCTCGCCAAATTATTCAAAGGGAAAAAATAACCGACGCGTTCTGTCCCTTACCCGCCGGTCTTTCGAAGTCGTCGCCCCACCTCCTCCATCGGATGATTCGATTGTTGTTGAACCCACTGATCCAACCGCCGATTGCCGGACCGGATTTCCTCTTGCTGCTCACGGACGAACACGCCGGACCGGATTTCTTCGAGAATCTGTTTCATGGCGGATCGGGACGACTCGTCGATGACGCGACGACCGCGCGTCATATCTCCGAACAGCGCCGTCGGGCTGATGAATTCTCTCATGCCGGAGATTCCTCGCTCATAAATCAAATCCGCAATGAGTTTCACTTCCTGCACGCACTCAAAATAGGCCAGTTCCGGCGGATATCCGGCTTCAGTAAGCGTTTCGAAACCCCCACGAATCAGTTCGGTCAACCCGCCGCACAAAACCGCCTGCTCCCCGAACAAATCAGTCTCCGTCTCTTCGCGGAACGTCGTTTCAAGAATCCCCATCCGACCCCGACACACTGCCGTCGCATAGGCCATCGCCACTTCGCGTGTGTTTCCCGCAGGGTTCTGATGAACCGCCATCAAACACGGCACGCCCTCGCCGGCTTCGAATCGTCGCCGCACCATCGCACCAATCCCCTTGGGCGCCGCCAGGAACACGTTGATCGTCGGCTCCGGATGAATCAAACCGTAGTGAATGCAGTAACCATGCGCAAATCCCAAACAGGCGCCGGAACTCAGATTCGGTGCGATCTGTTCCCGATAAACTATCGGCTGGTGTTCGTCCGGGATCAGCAGCATCACCACCTCTGCCCTCCGTACTGCCTCCTCCACCGAGCAGATCTCAAAACCATCACCACGAGCAAGAGATGCCGACGGACCGCCCGTTCGCACACCCACTTCGACGTCGAACCCCCCGTCTCGTAAGTTGAGCGCTTGCGCACGACCCTGCGAACCATAACCGATCACTGCAATCCGCTTCGCTCGCAACACCTCAAGGTCACAATCGCTTTCATAGTACATTTGCATCGAAACGCCTCCCGTTTCTGAGGGCCCATCTAACCGAACACATCCACACCTGTCAAACTAACGCCCCCTTGGAACCACTGTTCGGGACGATTATAGTAGAAGTCATCTCATAACTGTGTGGCACCGGCTTCCAGCCGGTGGACCATCGACCGTGGTGATGTTTCTATTGCTTAAGGAGCCCCTCGTGCTAAATCGTTCCTCGCAAACCCGCCGGGAATTCATGGGAACCGTCGGCGCCGCAGCCGCTGGACTGACCTTGGCCGACTGGTCCAAAACTTTCGCCGCCATACAGGATGCGAATCCCAAATCATCCGCCAAAGTCTTCATCGCACGAAATGAAACGCTCGGACAGGGCGCCCCCGAAGAACATAGGGAATTGATTCAAAAACTGCTCAACGCCGCGATTCAAAAAGCGACTGGAAAAGACGATCCTGCGGGGGCCTGGTCTTCGCTTTTTGCCCCCAAAGATCGAGTGGGCATCAAAGTGAATGGACTTGGCCGCACGACCCAGCCGGTGGTCGTCGATGCCATTGTCGCCGGATTGAAGTCGGCGAACATACCACCGGAAAACATCATCATCTGGGATCGCACCGATCGAGAACTCACCGGCGCCGGGTTTAAGATCAACAAATCCGGATCGTCGGTTCGGTGCTTCGGAACCGACGGCGCAGGGGGATACGAAGATTCCGAACAAACCTCTGGTCAGGTTAAAACGCGCTTCTCGCGGATACTCGCCGAGCAGGTGGACACCGTGATTTCCGTCCCCGTGTTGAAGCATCATGGAGCCGCGGGCGTCTCGCTGGGTATGAAGAATTTTTACGGCGCCTTCGACAACCCGCAGGACTACCACGGCAACAATTGCGATCCCTACATCTCAGATGTCGTCGCGCATCGGTACATCGCTCCGCGATGGAAACTGACGGTCTGCGATGCCCTCGTCGGCCAATATCACGGCGGACCACAGAAAAAACAGGATTTTTCGTGGAACTACAATGGCTTGCTCGTCGGAACGGATTTTGTAGCCGTCGATGCCGTCGGGGCAGATATCATCGACAAACAACGGCAGACGGCAGGGATGAAATCGCTCGCCGAAATCGGAAAACCGGCCAAACACATTGCTACCGCCGCCGCACGCGGACTGGGCGTCGCCGATCTGTCCAAAATCGAAATCGTCGAGGTGTAGAGATGAACTCGTCATCCCCATCGCGTTTTCGAAGTGTTGAAATTGTCTTTTTACTCCTCTCCCCCTTGGGGGAGAGGGTAGGGTGAAGGGGTGTGGTAAAAATTATTGGAGCATGGTCCCGACACACCGGGACGCTCGATTCGACTTGTCGTTTAGCGGCAGACCCGAAGGGTCGCGTGGATTGCGGTTTCGCATCAAGAACTCGTCCAGAAAGAGATGTCTGTGACTTTTTTCAAACGACGATACCTGCGACAGGCTGTTCCTCTCTCTGAGGTGTTGACCGGCGCCGCAATTTTGTTGTTGACGGGCGGATTGTGGGTAGCATTCGTGCGGGATGTCTCCGCGGCAAAGGTCGCAGGACGGTCCGACGACCTTTTTCCATCGCTGGATTCCTCCGACTGGTCCGCCGCACAGGATGTCGCCGTCTTCACCCCGCAAACGCTCTATGAGAAAATCGACGGAGCCGCCGACGCCTATCTGCAATACGGATTCGTGCGGCTGACTTTTGCCCGATATGTGCGATCCACAAGTTCCAATGCCGACATTCAGGTTTCTCTGTACGACATGACCACCGTCGAAAACGCCAAGGCCATCTACGACGAAGAAGCGCCTCCCAAACCACGGTCGCTGTCCGTCGGCGACGCGGCCTATCGTTCCGGCGCCTCCGTCTTCTTTCGAAAAGGGCAAATGTACGTTCAGATCATGACGGACGATGAATCACTGGAAGATTTGTCCTCCCGTTTGGCTGAAATGATTGCGTCACGAATATGATGACTCACGAATCGAATCCACAACATCTCTCCCGCCGCGAAATGCTTTGGCGCTGCGGTTCCACGCTGGGAGCCGCCGGTTTGTCCGTCGTTCTCGGCAAATATCTTCACGACCGCTCAGGTAAAGCGGCCGTGACGGGCGAAGAGCCTGCAACCCTGCCCAACTATTTCTCCGCCGTGGATTTTCCCATCGATGCTCCGCGAATCAGCATCGCGCGAGGCGGACCCGACAACATCGACGCCACAGTTCGCGCGGCGATCGGCGGACTGGATGCTCACCATGGCATGGGCCGATTCGTGCAATCCGGCGACGTCGTGCTCATCAAGCCCAACGTCGGTTTTGAACGCGCGCCGACGTTCGGAGCGACAACCAATCCAGAAGTAATCCGAAGCGTCATCAGACTGTGCCACGAATCCGGCGCGAAAGAAGTACTCATCGCCGACAACCCAATCGAACAACCCGCCGCCTGTTTCGCCCGATCCGGCATTCAGCAAGTCGCCGACACCGAAAAAGCGCGTGTGATTCTTCCATCCGAACGCCTGTTTCGCTCGGTTGCGGTTCGTTCGACCCCGCCGAATTCTTCGCGCCACGAAATCCTCGACGCTTGGCCCGTCTTTTACGAACCGCTCGCGCGAGCGAACAAGGTGATCGGCATCGCGCCCGTCAAGGACCACAACCTCTGTAGCGCCAGTATGGGATTGAAAAACTGGTACGGCCTGCTCGGCGGACCGCGCAATCAGCTTCATCAGACCATCCATGAGGCCGTCAGCGACCTGGGCCTGATGATCTCACCGACGCTGGTGATCAACGACGGCACGCGGGTTTTAATGCGTCACGGCCCGACCGGCGGCCGAATGGAAGACGTCAAGGAATGTCACACGATTGTCGCCGGCGTGGACTCCGTGGCCGTCGATGCCTGGTGCTATCAGAATCTGCTCGAGCGTGATCCCGCGCAACTGACCTACCTTCAATATGCCGCCGAAAAATTCGGCGCAAAACCGTTCGAGGAATCTCATCGGTTCGGACAACCCGACTGGACCGTCTATCAACGAGAAGGGAAAATCATCGAAACACATGTCGGATAACAATTCCATTTCTTTGAAAACTTCCGGCAATCGCGCGACCCAAATCAGCCGCGCCTTCTGGCTGGTGATTACCGCTCCGCTGGCCTGGGGCTTGATGAAACTCGCCTGCTTCGGCATCGATCTGTTTCCGATGATTCCTCGCTGGCTGGCGGATCATTACGGGTTCCCGATGTCTTTCTGGCCGGGACTTGGGTTGGCACTGGGTGTGGGGCTGGGGCTTCTTGGCTGCTGGAAATTCTCACCGCTTCGCATCACCACCACTCGCATTCTGGTGCAAATCTCGGCGCTGTTGTTGTTTGTAACGCTCGTTCTGGCCACCAGTTACACACAACTGAATGAACGACCGCAATTCGAGCAATGGTTGAGCGGATTCCTGCAAATCGATCCGCTCGTAGCCGTTTCAACGGCGCTGAGCACTCACGAAGTTCATCGCGGCTTGATCTGGTCGCTGGTTGTCATCGTGCCGACATTGCTTCTGGGTCGGGTTTTCTGCGGCTGGGTTTGCCCCTTCGGCGCCATCCATCATTTCGCGGGTTGGCTATTCAATTCACGCTCCGAAAAAGATCGCATCTCCGCCAACCAGTATCGCGGTTCCTACACGATCAAGTATTACATCCTGATTGCGATGCTGGTTTGCGCTCCGTTCGGACTGGTTCAAATCGGTCTGCTCGATCCCCTCTGCCTGTTACATCGTTCGCTCACCACCGCCGTACTACCCGTTTTGGATTTGCCCACCACCGCGATTTTCGGTGACTACGACAAATATGCGGGTGGGTGGTTCATCGGATTCCTGTTTGTCTTTTTCGTGGCGATGAACGTTGTGCACCCAAGGTTTTTCTGCAGGATGTTGTGTCCGCTCGGCGCGCTGCTTGGATTGCTCAGCCGATTCTCGTTGTGGCGCGTCCACCGCAATCCGCAGGCCTGCACCGATTGTCACGTTTGCTCGCGAGCGTGCGAAGGCGCCTGTGAACCCGATCGCAAAATCCGCCTCAGCGAGTGTTTCGTCTGCTTCAATTGCTTCGAAGATTGTCGACCCGACGGTTTCCAATTCCGATTTCTGCCGCCCACCTCCAACACGATTGAAAACGCCGACTTGCAGCGCCGCCGATTACTCTTCGCCGCCGCTTCTGGCGCTATGTTCTTCGGTTTCACCAAAATCAGCTCCGCCGGCTCACAAAACCTCTCATCCGCGATCATCCGTCCGCCGGGAACACTCCCCGAACCGGATTTCCTCGCGCGATGCATCACGTGTAATCAATGCGCCAAGATTTGCCCCACCAACGTCATCCAACCGGCGCTGCTCGAAAGCGGCATCGAGGGCTTGTGGACGCCCACGATGAACTATCGCATCGGCTTCTGCGAATTGAACTGCACCGCCTGCGGACGAGTATGCCCGACCGGTGCGATTCTACCATTGAGCATTGACGAGAAACTTGGCCATGGAGAATTCCAACAGCAAGGACCCGTTCGTCTTGGACGCGCCTACGTGGATCGAGGTCGTTGCGTCGCATGGGAAAAAGGAAAACCTTGCATGGTCTGCGAGGAAGTTTGTCCGGTTTCGCCAAAATCGGTTTATGGCGAAGCCATTCTGTACCCGATCTCTAACGGCAGCAAGAAGATATTGGAATCGGATTCCGATTCAATCGTGCTTTGCGAATCCATCTCTGCCGTTGGAGATAACCAGATTCCATGTAAATTCAAGCCATCACAATTCAAAGGGGACCAAGTAGTTGAGTATTTTGTGGAAATTTTAAGAAGTCATGGAGAACAACGAGTGATCGTTCGGGTTCTCGACAACGACGAAACGCGATTAGAAGTGGATGGTCCAATCGATCCGATTCCAAAAGCGGGCGATGAAGTTACGATTTTTCGAGAGGTTCGAGCACCGCGAGTGGCGTGGAATGTGTGTATTGGTTGCGGATTGTGCGAAAATGCGTGTCCGGGAGGTGGCGAACGACGCGCCATTAGCGTCTCGGCGGATGGAGCGACTCGGTCTCTTCCGACTGCCCGCGCGGATTCCGTCAAACCGTCCAGAATTAAATAAGGAGTGCCTCCTTCGTGATTCGACGCGCAGGTATGGTTTTTGTAGTAATCCTGATGAGCGGAAACTGGGGTTGCTCGTTGGCGCGGTTTCCGTCGGATCCTTCGTTCGCATTGCAGAATGGTGATTTGCTGTTTCAGGATTTGGATGGGGGGCCGATGTGCGAGGCGATCGAGGCTGTGACGGAGGGGTACGGAGGTGTCGATTTCACGCATGTGGGGGTGGCGGTGGTTGCACCTGACGGAATCAGCGTGCTTGAGGCGATTCCGACGGACGGAGTGGTGCTGACGCCGTTGAGTGAATTTTTGGCGCGAAGTTCGAGCCGCGACGGACATCCCAAAGTTGTTGTCGGCCGATTGAAATCGTCTTATCAGTCGCGGATTCCGGCTGCGATTGAATACGGCCTGAGTAAACTCGGACGACCTTACGATTCGGTTTTTGAGATCAACAACGGGGCGTACTATTGCTCCGAGCTGGTGTATGAGATGTTCGCTCGCGCCAATAACGACACGCCGATTTTCGACCTTCAACCCATGACGTTCAAAGACCCGAAAACGAACGAGACGTTTCCGGTTTGGGAGGAGTATTTCGCTCAACTGGGTGTGCCGATTCCGGAAGGTCATCCGGGGACCAACCCCGGCGCCATTTCCCGCTCTTCTGCAATCACCGTCGTCCACGCCTACAGTTCCCCGAGGGACTGGTGACGCCGGCGGGGGCAGGAGTCATTAACCCGGATATTTCATGAGGTGGAGAGGTGATCGTACAGAAAAAGTCTCCAGACTTTATAGAATGCGGTCGTTTCGGCTCATCGCGTTCTTCAAGGGAAAGCGTTAGGTTTTAGGTGACATGGGTTAGGGATCATAGAAGCCGACAGCCGGTTGCGGGAAGGAAGACCACTGCTTAAGAGCAGCGGAACAGGGCGATGTTGTTTGACTATCAAAAAGGGACACGAGTCGGGAAGGAGGATTCGTGTCCCGGCACACAGAGGCCCCCTGCTTGCGCAGGGCAGCACAAGAACAACCCCCTGCTTGCTAACTTCTTGCATGAAGGTTTCCGGAGGATGCGTTAAGTGTCCTTGGCTGGCATAATTACGTTTCTGTGTTTTTTGAGATGAAGTTGTTTTTGTCCCAACACGGAGGTGTACTATGGACAGCCAAGGATGGCGAATGGCGTATCAGATGTTGGTCGAAGAGTCCAGAGCATTGTGGGGTCGGCGGCGTGGGAAATATCGCTACAGCGACGCTCTGATCGGGGGTCTTTTTCTTTGGGCGGTCTGGCCTGATCGACCGGTGGGGTGGGCTTGTGATCGCAGTCATTATTATGGTCCGTTTCGTCCCCGGCGTGTCCCCTCGGAATCTCAGTTTTCGCGGCGAGTGCGTAGCGATCGGACGAGGGAACTGCTGACGCGGGTATTTTGTCGTCTGGCGGAACCCGACCGCCCCACGTCGGTTTGTTGTTTGGACGGGAAACCCCTGGTGGTGGGGTCTTGTAGCAAGGACCGGGATGCGCGGGCGGGTCGTATTTATGGTGGGTTTGCGCGAGGTTACAAGTTGCACACGATCACCACGGAAGATCGACGGATTCTGTGTTGGTCGGTCATGCCGTTGAACGTCGACGAACGCAAGGTGGCGGAAGTGCTGGTGGACACCGTTCAGCCCAAGGGCTTATTGTTGGCTGACGGCAACTACGACAGTAGTCCCTTGTATGATCAGGTCTCTTCCGGTGGCGGTCACCTGTTGACTCCAGTTCCACCCCACGCCGAGAGTGGGCACCCTCGGCAGTCGCCGGCGAGGTTGGCGGTGATTGCCGCCTGGAAAGGTCTGGCCGGTTATGTATACGAGGATCGGATTACGGTTGAGCAAACCTTTGACCATGTCACGAGTTTCGGTGGCGGCTTGGGACCGTTGCCCTCGTGGGTTCGTACCTTACCCCGTGTGCGCCGTTGGGTCGGTGCGAAACTGATTCTCTATCATGCGCGACTGAGACTTCGGAGGACCGCAGCCTGAGCTTCATACAAAAAGTTGTCGCGCAGGGAGCTCTGATGCGGGAATGCGTTCGAAACAGAGCGCGCAAAACAAAATCGGGTGGGGACATCCCACCCGATTTGTTTTCTTCGCAGTTTGGCGGTATCAGGTTGAGGTCAGAGCAGTGTTGATGCCTTCAAACTTGCCCTTGATTGTGCCACCAAGCGTGGTGACGGCGAGGATGCACACCACTGCGATCAGAGCGACCATCAGGGCGTACTCCACCATCGTCGCGCCTTCTTCGTCCTTCCACATTTTCTTCAGCATGTTGACCATTCCTTCTCTCCTTATCAAAAGTGTACACTTAGTTTTCTATAAGGGTTTTCTTTCCCTTTATATCCTCTCGCCTCCACAGCAAGAGGGTTTAGAAACTCAAACCTGAAAACGACATTTGTTCGAGCCGCGGGTTTCATCCCGCGCGGATATCCAATTTTTTGTCGGCATCCGAATATGCTTCTCGATTTGTCGGTCGCCGGGATTTCGGGGATGATCTCTCTTCTCCCTGTGTCTCCCGATTGATCGAGCCATTTGATTTTGTCATAAAGAGTTTAGGCCCGTTTTGTACGAAGTCAAAGCCCCGGACCCTGTTTTTTTCAAAAATTAGAAGTGGTATAATAAATTTCGATCGGGAAGGTCTGATAATAAATGCTCGCACCGTTGAAATGGCAGACGATGGATGATTGCTCATCATTTATCACACGTACATAGCATGGGGCCTGCGTAGTGCCGTATTTCCGCAAAGGGCTCTCACGGGACGGATTTGACGTATGTTTGACATTCTCTCCCAACGATTAAGCGACGTATTCCGCAGTCTTCGCGGACGGGGTCGAATCACCGAGGACAATGTTGCGCAGACGATGGCTGAGATCCGAACCGCGTTGCTGGAAGCCGACGTGCACGTCGAGATCGCCGCCCAATTCTGTGAAAACGTTAAGAAACAGGCGATTGGATTAGAAATAATTAATACACTCCAGCCCGAACAAGTGATGGTGAAAGTCGTCCACGACGAGTTGGTTCGGCTGATGGGGCCCGTCGATCCGCGAATTCCCTATGTGTCACCCGGCCCGACGATTCTGCTCATGGCTGGTTTGCAGGGTTCCGGCAAAACGACTACGTGCGCCAAACTTGCCAAGATGATTCTCGGCAAAGGCAAGCGACCGCTGATGGTGGCCGCCGACCTGAAGCGCCCCGCCGCCATCGATCAGATCGAAGTGCTCGGAAAACAAATCGGAATCCCCGTTTATGCGGAACGCAACGAATCCAATCCCGTCAAAGTGTGTCGCAACGGCATTTCGTTTTCCGCGCGCGCCGACCGCGACGTCGTCATTTTGGATACAGCGGGACGTTTGGCGATCGACGAAGATATGATGGCGGAAGTTGCTCAGGTGGCGAGCGTCACCCATCCGCATCAAATCTATCTGGTCATCGACGCCATGACCGGTCAGGATGCCGTCCACACCGCCAAAGCGTTCAACGAACGACTGGAACTCGACGGCGTGATCCTTACCAAGTTCGACTCCGACACGCGCGGTGGTGCGGCGCTGACGGTCAAAGCCGTCACCGGAAAACCGATCAAGTTCATCGGAGTCGGCGAAAAAATCGACAACATCGAACCGTTTCATCCCGATCGAATCGCCGGTCGGATTCTCGGCATGGGCGACATCGTCTCGCTGGTCGAGCAGGCGCAGGAGCAATATCAGGTCGAAGAGGCGGAACGTCTCCAGAAAAAAATGGCAAAAGGGACGCTGACCCTCGAAGATTTCCTCGACCAGTTTCGCAAAGTCCAGAACATGGGTTCGATCAAGAGTTTGATCAAAAAAATGCCCGGCATGGCCGGAAATCTCGACGAGATGGAGATCGACGAGAACGAGTTTGGCCGCATGGAGGCGATCATTCTTTCGATGACGCCCCGGGAACGTCACGACCCCGATCTGATCGACGCTTCCCGCCGCCGACGCATTGCACGGGGGGCAGGGGCCGATCCACAGGACGTCAGCGGACTGGTCAAGCAGTTTTCGCAGATGCGCGACATGATGAAAGCGATGTCCGGGATGAGCGTGATGGGACGCATGAAATCCTTGATGGGCCTGTCGCAGGCGGCGATGTC
>CAIVHJ010000311.1 GCA_903905665.1 uncultured Phycisphaerales bacterium | reverse complement strand
TCCGCATCATCGGGGTCACCGGCACCAACGGAAAAAGTACGACATGCCACTTGATTCACCACATTTTCACCGCCGCCAGCGAGCCGACTGCTTTGCTCGGAACGATCAAATACTGTCTGCTGGGGCGTGAAATTCCGGCGCCGTGGACGACGCCTCCTGCGGTTGATCTGACGGTGCATCTGGTTGAAGCGTATCACCATGGGGCGCAATCGGCAGTGATGGAAGTTTCCAGCCATGCACTCGATCAATGCCGAACCGACGGAATCCGGTTTCAGACCGCCGTTTTTACGAACCTGACTGGTGACCATCTCGATTATCACGGCGACATGGACGGTTACCTTCGGGCGAAAAAGCGTCTGTTTGATCGACTGGATTCCGAGGCGTCTGCCGTGGTCAATGCCGATGATCCGGCTTCATCGAGGATCGTGGCGGATTGCAAGGGTCACGTCATGACCTTCGCACTGGACCGTCCGGCGGACTTTCGCGCCGGAGAGATCACATGCGATGTCCGTTCGACTCGGTTCCGCGTCCGTACGCGGGATCGGGAATTTGAAATCTCCATGCCGCTGATTGGCCGACATAATATAAGCAACGCGTTGGCCGCGATGGCGGTGGCGACGAGCGCTGGCATCGATTCCGAAGCGGTTCGTCAGGCTTTGCAGGTGGTTCCGCCCGTGGCGGGTCGATTGCAGCGTGTGGAACCCCCGGAATGTCCGTTTTCCGTGTTTGTGGATTACGCGCACACCGATGACGCGCTCCAAAACGCACTGGGTACGCTGCGACCGCTGACTCGCGGCGATTTGTGGTGTGTGTTTGGTTGCGGGGGTGAGCGGGATCGGACCAAGCGGCCGCGAATGGCGGCAGTGACGGCGAAATACGCCGATCGAATTGTCATCACGAGTGATAACCCGCGAGCCGAGGACCCGATGAAAATCATCGAGGAAATCCTGACAGGTTTTACACCGCAAGACCGGGACCGTGTGATCCTTCGACCAGACCGACGAGAGGCGATCGAAATCGCATTGAAACAGGCCCAACCCGGAGACGTGGTGTTGCTCGCGGGAAAAGGGCATGAGGATTATCAGATTATCGGCAATCAGCGTCTTCATTTTAATGACGTCGAAACGGCGAAAGAGATTTTGAACTCATGAAGCCCCTGACTTTGGCGGAAATCCTGACGGCGACCGGAGGTCAAACCCTGGCGGAGGCGCGGCCGTACAGCGTGACGGGTCTGTCGATCGATTCACGCACCGTCCGAAGCGGAGATTTGTTCGTCGCGATTCAGGGCGAACACCACAACGGACACGATTACGTGATCGAGTCGCTCCAGAAGGGTGCGATGTTTGCGATGGTGCATGACTGGGAGCAGTTTCGGAATCACGAATCGGCGTCTCAGATTATTCGGGTGGACCAGACGCGTTCGGCGCTGGGGCGATTGGCGGCGTACTATCGTCGGCAGTTGCCTGCCACGGTCATCGCCGTTACGGGCAGTAACGGAAAAACCACGACCCGCAACATGATCGCGCATGTGCTGTCGGGCAAAATGAAAGGACGTTGCTCGCACAAGAGTTTCAATAATGATGTCGGCGTTCCGTTGACGATTTTTTCCGCCGAAGCCACCGACGATTTTTTGGTCGTCGAGCTGGGGACCAATGCACCGGGGGAAATTGCGGCTTTGGCGGCGATGGTGAATCCCGGTGTGGCTGTGATTACGGGGATCAGCCCCGCCCATTTGCAGGGTCTTGGAAGTCTGGAAGGCGTGGCGCAAGAGAAATTGTCGCTGTTGCGGTTTTTGCAGAAACGCGGACTGGCGGTTCTCAATATCGATTCGCTACCGCTGCTTGAAAGACTTCCCACACTGACCGAGACGCGAGTCGTCACCGTTGGTTTTCACGAAAAGTCGGACCTGCGGATCACAGGGTTTCGGCAGGAGCCGTCGGGGGTTCGGTTTACGATTAACAGGCGGTTTCATGTGGTGCTTTCGATGCTGGGTCGGCACAATTGCAATCACGCGGCGGCGGCCATGGCGGTGGGGCGACGACTGGGAATGGACAACGCGGATATCATCGAACGGTTGGCAACTTTTGCGCCGTCCGAGATGCGATTGCAGATGCTCCGGTTCGGATCGCTGACGATCATCAACGATTGCTACAACGCCAATCCCGACAGCAGCAGCGCGGCACTGGGGGTTTTGGACGATCTTGAGGTCTCGGGCCGACGAGTGGCGATTCTGGGCGACATGCTCGAATTGGGCGAGGCGTCGCGGAAATATCATGAACAGCTCGGCGAACGGGTCGCCGCCAGCCGCGCGGACGTCTTGTTGTGCGTCGGGGACTTTTCCGAAATCGTTTGTGGAAGTGCTCACCGCACTGGCGGCCCTCCGATGCTGATTCAATCCCGACGAAACATTACGGAGTTGGCGGAAGAACTGGAGCAGTGGTTGCAGCCGAACGACACCATTTTGATCAAAGGTTCTCGCGGCATGCAACTGGAAAAATGTCTGGATAAGATGAAAGCCATCGGAGAAAAAATGGCGGCACCGGTCGGTTCCGCGCCTTAGGAACAATCACCGGGTCGCTGGTACGCCCGGATATCGAATTACCGTCGTGAATGGCTGAAACATGCTGTACCATCTGCTTGAATTATTCAATCCGAAACATCTGCCCTACGCCTATACCAGCGTACTGTTTCGGGCAACGTGCGCGATTATAGGGGCATTTTTCATCGTCGTTCTGATGGGTCCGCACACGATACGATTTCTGTTGAAAAAAAAACTGGGAGACCGCCCCGAATTCGACAACGCCCCGCTCAACGAACTGATGAAGGATAAAGCCAACGTTCCGACCATGGGCGGCGTGCTTATCATCGGAACGATCATCGTCGTGACGTTGTTGCTGGCGCGGCTGGATAATTTCTACGTTCGCGCTTCCATGGTTTGCATCGTTTGGCTGAATGCGGAGGCAAAGATATGAACTCCTGTCCTAATTGCGGCGGAACTATCATAGGCGATGGTTACACGACCGTCAGACATTGTGAGAATTCAGAAAGTGAACACATATGGGATAGTGAGCCGGATGCTTCCGTGATTCTATGCGACCTTGTTATATCCAACGAAGTTACCGAGGAAGTAAAGAGGCAATTAAAGAAGGATTAATAAAAGAC
>CAIVHJ010000310.1 GCA_903905665.1 uncultured Phycisphaerales bacterium | reverse complement strand
TGCCTCAAGTCCTGGAATAAATAATACGCTAGAACAACATTTTAATTTGACGTTTGGTAAATCTAAAAACCACGGATCAAACTGCACGTTCCAAGAAACTTGATTGGCGGTTCCTGAAGCGTTCGTATTGGCATTTGAGGTTCCAAAAACGGCTTCGTTGCGAAGCTCCGTCGCGCGATTGATCAATTCGTCGCGTTGAACCGGCGCCTGAGGCGCCAGCACTTCCGTCGGCACATCGTGATGGTCGTGAAGTTCCCCCGGCCAGAGCACTTCCGCAAAGAAATCAATCGGAAACCACTGATACCATGGTTCGTTAATCCGGGAATGGGTCCGCTGGGTTTCGTAACCGTCGAGTCGATACGCCACGTCGTAATCCCCATACCAAGTAAACTCCATGGTGGCGGGTGTTCGTCCGATCTCCTCGTCATTGACATAAACAAGCGCCCCTTCGGGCACTGTCGTGAAAGTGGCTGTCCGGCGAACACAACCACCTGCAAGCACCGCGACAGTGCAAAGAACCCACCATTTGTTCGTTCGATTCATACAAAAGTCCCTGTCAATTTAACGATTTCTGCGGACATCGTGTCGGTATCAAGAATTGCGGCGGTCGGGTAGTCGTTGACCCACCCGCAACATTCACCGGGATTCAAAAACAACTTGCCGTCGCGCAGGTCGTTGACGATCTCATGCGTGTGACCGGTGATGATGACGTCCGCGCCCAAGATATCCTCCTGCCGGCACCAGTCAAGAGCGTGGTGGATCAGAAGTTGACGCCCGCCCAGTTCCAGTTTGAGCGGCCCGTCTTTGATCTGAGGCAACACCTGATGCAAACCGTGTCGCTCCCCGTCGTTGTTGCCATAAATGACGTATAGTGGAACCGGGCATACCAGCAGTCGTTTGGCGGCAAAAGGAGCCACAATGTCCCCGGCATGGATGACGGCTTGCACCCGTCGATGCGTGAACAACTCAATCGCCCGGTCGATATAAGTCAGATTGTCGTGGGTATCTGAAAATACACCGATCAACATGGCATCGGCCCTTTGTATGCATCGAGGCAGGCCATGTTAGCCGCTTTCGTTGACCATTACCATGCCTGAGGGCGAAGCATTTCAAGAACAGTAAACCCGCAAACAGGACCAGGACGTTGAGGGGGAACCCGCATTGAACATGAAACACGAACGTCCGCTGAACAACAAAGTCCCGATATCAAACGTTCCTCACCGGCTTGCCGTCTGGCGGATGCTTGAATGGAGACCCCCTGAACAAAACTCCGCTTGACCCCGCGTTCAGGAACTCGTATGAATACTCACAATGGATCAATCCTCCGGAGGTTTTGAGCAAGGGAGCTTCCCATTCAGGAACTTTATCAGGTTGACGAAAATGGATTGCTGTTCATCTCACCGGTGATCGATGACTGGGATGTTCTGATTCGGAATCACATCCACACGATCATCGATCTCGAGGGTGGGCTGGATCTCGGTGTTCCAGAGGTTCCGAACCAGTGCCTCTATATCTATTTCCCGATTCTTGACAAGGAATTGCCCGATTTGGCCAAACTCAACGCCATTGCCGATCTCGGAGCCGATCTGATTCGCGGCAACGAGAAAGTCCTCGCCCATTGCGGTTTGGGCTACAATCGCTCCGCGCTGATGGCGGCTTTGATCCTCCACAAACTCGGCATGCCCGGCCCCCAAACCATCACCCAAATCCGCAAGCACCGCCAAGGCGCCCTCTTCAACGAGTACTTCGCAAATTACCTCGAATCGCTGACGTAGCGTGGGAACAACGTATCTGTGCTCAATTTGAGTAGCGGCCCCAATTTACCCTCCCGATTTGCAACCTCACGATCGCGGCTCTGTTGAGAGTTACGGGATCGCACGGATCATCCTGCCTGAGCAAGTCGTCGAATCCTCAGGTGCCTGATCGGCTATCGCTGGGCAGCGATGGCTTGGGCCAGCGGGGTGACGAGGATGGGTACGACTCGGCGAGTTGCCCACTCGTCGGCATAATCCATCAGTTGCATGTAACTCGCGACAAGATTGCGATCCGATGAATAGCCCCAGTATTTGCGAAGCGTCAGATACACGCTGAGCGGTTGAGGTTCGTAGGATTGATTTCGCACTTCGTAAGTTGCCGTTCGGCTCTTGATCTCGATGTATGCCTGGATATCGCATTCCGGGGTCAGCGAAACCCCCAGATACGGTTGCATATCAATTGTGTAATGTACGTCTTCACCCGTGAACAGCGACGCCAGCGGATGATCCCGAAACAACGTCTCCGCTACCAGTTGATCATGATTCCCGGCGTATTCCAGATCAAAACCGTACACCACCTCGAAGTGATCGTAGTCGATCTCACTGAACGTCAGATGATAGGGGGCCAGTTCAAGCAGGAACTGCGTCATGTGACGAACCTCATCCACATTTGGCGGATCGTAATATCCGAACCGAAACGTGGCAGGTTCAAGCCGAATCCAGCGTCGACTGCTCCGATCCGGCCAGTCCTCTTCAAGGACCAACGCCTCCTCGTCGCGCCGCCGCAATCGCGTCATTCCCGGAAATTCCTTCCGCACCTGGTCAAAAAAATGCAAAACCGTCTCGCGCCCGAACGACAGGTTCAGCTTGAGAAACAGACGATGGCTTACCGAAAATGCGTCACACACGTTGTCCCACGACATACCCATAAAAACCTCAGGGCACGGTTTTGCCCATCTCCTTCCATTATTATCAGTATCCCACAGCCCCAGAGCAAGGGTATGTTAATAAACAGGCGGAATACTGTCGATTCCTCCAAAAACAACGCGTTCTGATTCCACGCGAGGCCAGAATTGCTGCTCGTCGCATACGCTCGTGTGCGTCCGTAAGAACATAAAAGCCCGACGAATGTTGCGTTGTGACCACTTCAATCCAACTCGATCGATTGTTTTTCCGATAGGCATACCGACGATATGTAATAAAAGAC
>CAIVHJ010000309.1 GCA_903905665.1 uncultured Phycisphaerales bacterium | reverse complement strand
AGGCGAATGCCTCAGAGTTCCCCAAAGTTCCCCTGAGTTCCCCTGTTTCCCTGAGTTCCCTCGCCACCGACGACCCCGCGGCCACCACCGATTCCGACAACGACGGCCTCACCGACGCGATGGAGGCGGAGTTGGGGACGGACCCGACGGTGGCCGACACCGACGGAGACGGCGTGAACGACGGTCAGGAAATGGAAATCGGTTCCGACCCGCTGGTCAAGGACAGCGACAACGACGGCGTGCTCGACGGGGAGGAAGTTGCGAACGGAACCGATCCGACTAATCCCGATACGGACGGCGATTTTCTCACGGATTTTCAAGAAGTCAGTCTGGGCACCAATCCGCTGCTGGCGGATACCGATGGGGATAATCTCACGGATTTTCAGGAAGTAGATGAAACCCTGACGAATCCGCTGCTGGCGGATACCGACGGGGACGGCGTGAACGACGACGTGGAGGTGACCAACGGAACGGATCCCAACACACAGGACAGTGACAATGATGGTTTGAGCGACGGGGACGAAATCACTTATGCCTCGAATCCGCTCGATCCCGACACGGACAAGGATGGAATTCTCGACGGGACGGAAGTCGTCCTCGGAACCGATCCCACACTGGCGGACAGCGACAGCGACGGTTTGGCGGATGGGGAGGAGATTTCGGGGGGAACCGATCCGGTCAATTCTGACAGCGACGGGGATGGTGTGCCTGACGGTCAGGAGGTTCAGTCGGAGACGGACCCGCTGAAGGGAGATACCGATGGTGACGGGTTAACCGACTCCGAAGAAGCCACGCAGGGAACCGACCCGCTCGACAGCGACACCGACAACGACGGACTGACCGACGGCCAAGAGGTGGAACTGGGTACCGATCCTTTGCTGGTCGATACCGACGAGGATGGGTTGCGGGACGGCGACGAAGTGCAAGTTTACAAGACCGACCCCTTGGTGGAGGATACAGACGGGGATGGGTTGATCGACGGCTACGAAGTCGAAAACGATTTGAATCCGCTCGTCGCGGACAGCGACGGGGATGGTCTGGAAGACGGCGATGAAGTGACGCTGGGCACCGATCCGCTGAATCCCGATACCGATGACGACGCCCTCACCGACGGTGAAGAAGTCAATACGTATGAAACCGATCCTCTTCTCGCCGACACCGATGGAGACGGCGTGTCCGACGGTGCGGAGGTTGCCGCAGAGACCGATCCGCTCGATCCCGAAAGCCACTGACCCTTTCCATTTTGTTTCAGCCCCAATGATGGGCATTGGAGCCATCCAACCGGCAATTCTGCACATATTGATCCGTTTTTCGCGATGGATATAATGACGGCTCATCAGGTTTTTGTTACAGGAGAAAGAATGATGAATCCAACAGTTTCAGCAAGTTCGATGGTGTTACCGGCCTTACGAATTCGTTCGATTTTGTTTCAGGTTTTGCTGGTTGCGTCGGCGGTGGCGTTGCCGTGGTTGGCGCACGCGGCCCATGCACCGGTGTACTGGTTGTTGCCGATGCATTTTCCGGTGATTCTGGCGGGACTTGCGTATGGTCCGATCGGTGGGCTGTCCGTCGGATTGTTGTCGCCCGTTGTCAGTTGCGCCATTTCAGGCATGCCGCCTTTCACGAACGTCCCGCTCATGACGATTGAACTGATGACCTATGGACTTCTGGCGGGTTTTCTGCGCGGGCACCTGCGATGGAGTGCTTATGCCAGCGTGCTGACCGCTTTGATCGCCGGACGGATCATGTGCGTGGCCTGTCTGGCGGTTTTCAGCCATGCCGTCATGCCGGTGCTGTCGATCTATGCCGTCGGACTTCCGGCGATGATCGTTCAGATTGTGTTGCTTCCGTTTTTGGCGCGGTGGTGGATCGACGCGGAACGGCGGACCCCTGCTCGGTGAATATGCCTCTCAATCCTGACAATCGGTCTCCTTTTGTTCGCACGCTGCCGCAAACCGATGAATACGTTTCGGTGCTCAGCCCGCCGACGAGCGTTGTTCTGCGAAGCGGGTTCGTTACGCTTTTACCGGGGCAATCCTGCGGTGAACACAGCACCGGCCATCACGAGGAGTTGATTGTTTGCCTCGAAGGGGATGGCGGGATCGACGCCGAAGGGGCTGAACGTCGAGCGCTGTGCCGAGGTTCGGTGGCATACAATCCGCCTCAAACCCGCCACAACGTGACCAACACCGGATCAGCGCCGATGCGATATCTCTACATCGTCGCGCCGACTTCGTGATTCTTGGCTTCGCGGCTTGCCGAGATTTTGTTTCAACGGTTATTTCAATTTTGATTTGAGAATGGCGATGAGTTTGTTGTTGTCGAGTGGTTTTTGGAATACGCCACTCAGTCCCAGTTCGGCGTAATTGGTGATCGTGCTGAGGTTGTCACCGACGGAACTCAGCATATAAACGGGCGCTTTGTTGCCCAGCGCCTTCATTTCCTTGACGAGGTTGGTTCCGGCGTCGATTTCTTCCATCATCAGATCGACGATGATCAAATCAGGTTTGGATGCCTTGTAAGCTTTCAGTCCTTCTTCGGCGGTACGGGTGCCGATCATCAGGTAGCCGTGATGCTCCAGCACCATTTTCATGGCGTCGAGCAAATCCTGATCGTCTTCAACATACAGAATCACGTATTTGCCGTTTTTCATCGCTGATCCCTCATGTGTGATGCCGGGGGTCCGGAATACAATCCGCCTCGAAATTTCGTTCGTGCAACATCCGACCGACAAAATCGACCGCCGATTTCAGATTGGCCGTCGCCGATTGCGACAACCGCTCGCCAAAGTCGTTGAACTCATAACCGCGAATCGCCAAAACATATCCGACGGTTTTCGCACCGAACAACCGCCAAGCGAGTCCCAACACGCTTTCGGGTTCCACGTCGTGACTGGTGAAACTCACCGAGCTTCCGGGTTCGATCCTCCGAAACTCAAACGGTTCGGAACCGGTGACAGTTGCATCGGCGAAGATAACGACGTCGTGTTGAGCGATCTGAGCGGCGTCTTCGACGTTCAACTGGTAATCCGATTCCACCGTCACGTCCGGCAGGCGGAGTTCGGCAATCGCATCCGCCATCGCCGGTCCCAACCCGTCATCCAGCCGGCCCGGGTTCCCGTAACCGATCACCAAAACTCGCATGACGTCTGCCCGTTTCCATACGCCTCGCACGTTTGCGACTCACGCCTTGACTTTTTCGTCGATCACGTTTCCTTCGTGGTCCACGATTCGGACCCTCAGCGGCATTTTGCCCAGGGCGTGCGTGGCGCACGACAGACACGGGTCATAGGCCCGAATCGCCACTTCAATGTGGTTGAGCAATCCTTCGGTGATTTCGGGTTTTCCGGACAGATGATCGGCGGCCACTTTTTGAACCGCGCGATTCATCGGCTCGTTGTTGTGTGTAGTCGATACGATCAGATTCGCTAGTTCCACCTGATCCTGTTCGTTGACGACGTAATGATGGAACAGCGTCCCACGCGGGGCTTCAATCAGTCCGACGGCTTCTCGGCGCCGGGTGCCTTTGACGACGAGGTCAGTTCCCTGCAAATCCTTGTCGTGAAGGAGCAGGGCGATTTTTTCGATCGCATGAAGCAATTCGATCATTCGCGTCCAGTGATAGGCCATCGTGATGTTGTTGGGCTTGTCGTGGGTGACCGCCATGAATTCTTTTCGGGCGGATTCGGCTTCCGGCGTGTCGATGAAGTCGCAGCAATTGATCCGCGCGAGCGGTCCAACGCGATACCAGCCCTTCTCAGGACCCAGCGATTTGATGAACGGAAACTTCATGTACGACCACGAACGGACTTCTTCGGCGATGTATTGCAGATAATCCTGATAATCCACTTGATCGAATATCTTGTTGCCGGTTGAATCAATCGCCCGCAGATTTCCGTGATACAAATCCATCGCTCCGTCGGGACGAACCAGCGACATGTGATTGGAATCGAACGATCCGAACGGCGCCAGTTTTTCCAGATTCTGCACCGTGTAATCTTTGGCGATTTTGAGTGCTCCTCTGGCCCAGGTGATCATCTGGTCGAGGTCCTTGAGCAGGAAATCGCGTTCGGTGATCGAGACGTTCTTGTTCATTCCGCCGGGGATGGCACCGGTGCCGTGGATTTTCTTTCCGGCGGTGATCTTGATGATTTCCTGACCGTATTTGCGCATCATGACGCCCTGAACCGCGAGGTCGGGATATTTGGCGGCCACACCAATCACGTTGCGGATCATCGGGTCGGCGTCAAAGCCAAACAACAGATCGGGCGAGCACAGATGAAAGAAATGCAGCGCATGCGACTGGAAAAACTGTCCGTAATGCATCAACCGGCGGATTTTTTCCGCTGCCGGAGTCAGGTTTTCCCCGCCGACGATCCGATCCATCGCCTTGACCGCCGCCAAGTGGTGACTGACCGGACAAATTCCGCACAGCCGCTGCACCAGCACGGGGACTTCCCAATAGGGTCGGCCCTGAATGAACCGCTCAAACCCGCGAAACTCGACAATGTGCAGCCGGGCCTGTTTGACCTTTCGCTGTTCGTCGAGCAGGATCGTAACTTTTCCGTGCCCTTCGACGCGAGTAACGGGCTCAATGACGATTCGGTTGGATTCCTTGGTTGCTATCACCGCCTATCCTCCAGACTGAAATCAGTCGTACTTGATTAATTCATAGGGTAAATCGACCGTTTTGTTGCTCAACAGCGCTACCAGTGTTTCCCAGATCGTGTCCGCCGACGGCGGGCATCCGGGAATGTGATAATCCATCTTCACGACTTCCTGGCAGGGATACACTTTGTCCAGCAGCAGCGGAAGTTCCGGATCGTTGGGAATCCTGCCGGAAGGATTGTGCACGGACGGACCGACGAGATACGCTTCGGCGTAACATTCCTCCAGAGGGATTCCATTGCGCATCGCCGGAATCCCGCCCATGGTCGCGCAATCCCCGACCGAAATCAGAACGTCGCAGTGTTTGCGAAAATCCTGCAGCGTGTGCACGTTTTCCTCGTTGCAGCAGCCGCCCTCGATCAGTCCGACCGCGCAGCGACCCGTGAAATGCTTGATGTCGTCGATCGGCGACTTGTCGAAATCCACCAGCTCAATGAGTTTTAAGATTCGGTCGTCGATGTCCAGAACGGTCATGTGGCATCCAAAACAACCTGCCAACGACGCCGTTGCTACTTTCGGTTTGGCCATATTCATCCCTCGTTATCTGCTTGCTTTGGCTTCTATCTCGGAACCGATCGGTTTGTGGTCATACAACCGCTGCCCCACGGGAACGGCATAACCCACCCGTTTCTTCATCAGGGCGCCGACCGGACATGCCCCAAGGGCCTGATCGGTGACGTTCGCGTTTGTGCCCGCCAGCCGCGCCCGTGAATCGACCGCCACACGTTTGTGCTTTCCGCGGTTGACGAATTGAAACACGTTCTTTCCGTCCAGGTCCTTCGAGGTTCGCACGCACCGTGCACACAAAATGCATCGATTGTGGTCGAGGAAAATATCCGGGTGCGACGCGTCGATGTCGCGCATCGGGTACTGAAACGGATATCGCGGCGCCGTCATCCCGTACCGATATCCCTGGGCCTGCAACTCGCAATTGCCGCTTTTTTCGCAAAACATGCAGTAGTGATTTCCCTCGGCGAACAGCATCTCCAGGATTTGTCGGCGGAACTGATTCAGAGCTTCGGTCTTCGTTTCCACGACCATGCCCGGTGCGACAGGTTGAGTGCAGGATGCCATGGGCTTGCCGTTGACCGTCACGGTGCACAAACGGCAGCTCCCGTGTGGTTTCAAACCCTTGTAGTGGCAAAGCCGGGGAATATAAATCCCGGCTTCTTCGGCCGCGACGAGAATCATTTGTCCCGGTTTGGCCTGAATCTCGGCCCCATCAATCGTTAGTGTCACCGTTTCACTCATGACGCATTCCTTCGTGTTTCCAGCCGGCGATTCGCTGCCGGCTTTGATCCACCCTTCAGGTATAAATCACAGATTCCCGACCGATGATTTTCCGGGCCGGTGTCAGCGCCGCCTTGATATCAAACGACGACTGGAACTTGTCCTGGTTGACTTTGACCAGTCCTTCATACACGTTTCGGAAATTTTTCAGCGTCGTCAAGACCGGATTGGAAGACGTCTGCCCCAGCCCGCACCGGCTGAGCACCTTGACCGTCTGACCCAGTTCCTGCAGATAATCGAGGTCGCCCGGCTCACCCTGACCATTCAGAATCTTTTCCAGCCGATCCTTCAGAAGCACGTTGCCCACCCGGCACGGCGTGCAGTACCCGCAACTTTCCTCGACGAAAAAGTCCATGAACATGTGCGCCGCTTCAAGCACGTTTCGCTTCGGGCCAAACACCATCAGCGAGCCGCCGGTGGCCAAACCCTCATAGCTGATCGGTCGGTCGTAGTCTTTCGGTCCGACCATCTGTCCACTGGCGCCGCCGATCTGAATGGCCATCGCATCCTCCGCCCCGACCATCGCCAGAACCTCACGAACCGGAATCCCGAATGGTACTTCATAAACTCCCGGACGTTTGCAATCACCCGAAACGCTGAGCAGTTTTGTTCCCGGGCTGTCCGTGGTTCCCATCTGGGCAAACCAGGCAGCGCCCTTTTCCATGATTCGCGCGGCGCAACACAGCGTTTCCACGTTGTTCACCACGGACGGGCAATCCAGATATCCCTTCTGGGCGGGATACGGCGGGCGGTTTTTCGGATCGCCGCGTGTCCCTTCGCAGGAACTGATCAGCGCCGTTTCTTCACCGCATACATAGGCGCCGGCACCCATCTGAATCCGAATATCAAAATCAAAGCAATGCTTGGCGCCGCAGACGCTTTTACCGAGCAGCCCTTTCTTGCGGCGATCGGCGAGCACATGCTCCAGATAGGACCGCAAGTACGCGTACTCTCCTCTGAGATACAAAATCCCCGTGTTGCCGCCGATGGCGTAACCGGCGATCGTCATCCCTTCAAACATCAAATCGGGACATTCGGTCAAAATCACGCGATCCTTGAAGGTTCCGGGTTCGCCCTCGTCGGCGTTGCACATCACGTAGCGATTGTCGCCCGGCGCTCCCCGCGTGAATTCCCACTTCATGCCGGTCGGAAACCCCGCGCCCCCTCGCCCCCGCAACCGAGAGGCTTTGATCTCGCGGATCACCTCGGCGGGCGACATCGACAACGCTTTCTGAAGCGCCTCACCGGGTTTCATCTCCGCAAAAACCACCTCACCCCGTTTGCGAATGTTGTTATAGACCATCGACCGGATTAGCTCGTGGGCATTATTTCCATCGCCGAACTCCGTGACCAACTGGTTCGGATCATGATGCTTGCGAAGTTCCTGCACCATCCATCGCGCCTTGTCGGTCGAAAGATTGGTCACCGGAACGTCATTGACCAGCGCCGCCGGCGCTTGGTCGCACAGGCCGAGACACGGTGCGTATTCGAGCGTGATTTTTCCGTCGGAAGTCGTCTGACCGAACGGAACCCCCACCTCCCGAGCCAGTGCCGCTGCCACCGCGTCGCTTCCATGCATTTTGTCAATGATGTCGTGGCACAAACGGATCACGATCGTGCCCCTGGGACGGGTGGACAAAAACGCATAAAACGAAACGGTGCTTTCCACTTCGACCCGGTGCGTAGCGACCGTTTTGGCGATGAGGTCCATCGCGTCGTCGTTGACGCATCCATGCTTCTTTTGCACAGCGATGACGATGTCCATCATCCGACCGCGGTCATTACCAAATTCCTTGCAAATCTGCCGAATGTCAGTTTCAAGATTCGGATTCATGAGTTTTCACCCATTCAAAAAGCAAACGGCTTGTGGACAGATCTCCAGGAAATGCCTGAAGATAACCTGTGTCGGAACAATCGATCAACAGCGGGCCAATCTTATCTGCTGCAAACCGAATGCCAGCATCGTTTGCGAACAACATACGCGAGGTTCGCTTGGCAGACAAGTGCAGATTCTAATGAAGACAGCAGATGCTCCTGTGTTGCTAAGATTTCAAAGGAAACCTAACACAGAAATCCACAAGATACATGGGCACAACAGGTTGAGGTCGGATGGGGACTGTGTTTTACAGGAGTTCCGAGGGATGTCCTCTCTCTATCACCACTGGTCAATATCTTCACGCCTTATCCACCGAAGTATGCCGATTCCCATGCCGGTGTTGATTTTTGAGGACTTGGCGCGGACACCCGCGCAATTCTGGCGCAACTCGCACGGATTTCAGTTCAATTCGGAACAATCGTAACATAACTCATGTTGTATCCTTCGGATACGCCGTTGGGATGAACACACTAGGGCGATTCGCGTTGAAGCGATCACGTTCTGGCGCCGTGTGCATGCTCGGTCGCTGTCTCGCAGGTCGGGGACGGACTTACAAAATGAATTTGCTGAGGTCTTCGTCGGCGAGGATGGAGGCGAGTTTGTCGCGGACGAAAGAGGCGGAGATGGCGAGGGTGTCGCCGGAGCGTTGCGGTGCGTCGAAGGAGATGTCTTCGAGGACTTTTTCGGTGATGGTGTAGAGTCGCCGGGCGCCGGTGTTTTGCGAGGTGCGATTGACCTTGTACGAAAGTTCGGCGAGGGCCTCGACGGCGGATGGTTCAAAGACGAGATGGACGCCCTCGGTTTCCAGCATGGCGACGTGTTGTTTGAGGAGGGCGTTTTGGGGTTCGGTCAGAATTCGGACAAAATCCTCTTTGGTCAAATCGGTCAGTTCGACGCGAATGGGAAAACGGCCCTGAAGTTCGGGCATGAGGTCGTTGGGTTTGCTGCCATGGAACGCGCCGGCGGCGATGAACAGGATGTGGTCGGTTCGGACGGGGCCGTATCGGGTCATGACGGTCGTGCCTTCGACGATGGGGAGCAGGTCGCGCTGGACGCCCTGACGAGAAACGTCGGGTCCGTGGGCAGAGCCGCTGGAGCAGACTTTGTCGATTTCGTCCACGAAGATGATGCCGGTGTTTTCGGTGCGCTGGATGGCCATGTCGGTGACTTTGTCGCGGTCAATGAGAGAATCGCATTCCTGCTGGAAAATGATTTGGCGGGCTTCGTGGATGGGGAGGCGGCGATTGCGGGACTGTTTTGGGAGAATCTGGTCGAGCATCTGTTGCAGCCCGGGGTCCATTTGATCCATACCGACGGTGGCGAAGATGGCGTTGGGTCGAGGTTTTTCCTCGATGTGGAGGTCGATTTCACGGTCGTCGAGCAATCCGTCGCGCAGTTCGGCGCGGAATTTTTCTCGGTTTCGTCGTCGGCGTTCGCTGGCGTCGGTATCGGTGTCGAGTTGCTGATAGGGGACGGGAGGGATGAGGGCGTCGAGGATACGTTCTTCGGTTCGGCGTTCGGCTTCCTGGCGGACGACTTCGGTGTGTTCCTGTCGGACCATGTTGATGCCCAGATCGAGCAGGTCGCGGACCATGCTCTCGACATCGCGGCCGTGATATCCGACTTCGGTGTAGCGCGTGGCTTCGACCTTGATGAAGGGGGCGTTGACGAGGTTGGCGAGACGGCGGGCGATTTCGGTTTTTCCGACGCCGGTCGGGCCGATCATGATGATGTTTTTGGGGCCGACTTCGCTGCGCATGGGTTCGGTGAGCCGCTGTCTGCGCCAGCGATTGCGAATGGCAATGGCGACGGCCCGTTTGGCGTCGTCCTGGCCGATGATGTATTTGTCGAGTTCTTCAACGATTTGTCGGGGGGTGAGGTCGTGCATGGTTTAGAGCCTATCCGAATAACCCAGAGCAACGATATGTGATCACGCCACAAACCAAATGAAGCAGCGCCAGATAATTCTCAGCCTTCTTTTCCCACCGCATCAGGATGCGGCGAAATCGGTTCATCCAGCTATGCGTCCGCT
>CAIVHJ010000308.1 GCA_903905665.1 uncultured Phycisphaerales bacterium | reverse complement strand
GGCCCAAAATACTCCCGTCAGCAGCAACGTCCACAACAGCGACGACGAACAAGAGGTGAATTGATCCGGCGAAACCCCCATCACACCATGAACCGCCAGATTCTTCGCCATCGCAAGATGGATATAGGCATCGTCCAGAACATATACAAAATGCCCGTCATTCTGACGCACTATCACCGCCGTCAAATGCCACACCGCCGACAAATAAACCACCACGCAAACCACCACGGGCCAATATGTCCTGGCGATTGTTTTCATCAGACGCACCACCGAAAATCATCGATGTTTTATTGATGCTTGAGTAGTCAAAGTAAGAGCGGAATCAAGGAGCCGCGTGGCTTTAGCCCGCGCGTGGCCGGAAATTCAAGAGGAACCCTTACTTTTCCAATTCAAGAACCAATAACTGCGAACTCGCCCGCGCCGGAATCACTGCGACTCGAATTCCAATGACACCAATAATAACACATCGTCCAAACCGCACATCCCACATCAAACGAAAAGGATCAATCCAGCTTGGACTCTTTGGGGTGTTCCAGAAGAGCGTAGCGCGGGCGACGTGCATGACGGACGCCTTGAGTTCACGCTCAAGTCTGCTGATAATGTCGTACGCTTGGCGCACGATTAGCCAAACAAATCCATCTGAAAGCAACCCCGCAATCAACGAAGGAGATTGAAATTCTCGCGGATTCACAACCCAATCGAATAGGCGGGATCGTCTTGATTCTTGCAATGACGATCATGATCGGATTGCGACTTCATGCTTTCCCCGCGCCGCTCGAAAGCGACGAGTGCAATTATGCCTACTTCGCCGAACGAATGTCGCATGGGGATCGGCTATACGTCGATTTGTGGGACCATCAACCGCCGGGGATTTATTGGCTGTTAATGCTCCCAACGGCGATGTTCGGTTCGGAACCATTTGTTTATCGCATGGTGGCGATGATTTGCGTCGGGGTGACGTTGGTGTTTCTGTGGGATCTCGCGCGGCGATGGTGGGGTTCGCAAGCCGCCGTGTGGGTGGCGGTGCTGTTCGCGCTGTGTTCGAGTGATCCGGGAATGGCGGGTGAAGGGTGCAACCGCGAGATTCACATGAACGTCCTGATCGTAGCCGCCCTTTGGTTCGTCAGCCGTCGGGCACCCACCCCATCAACGGTTCTTGCATCGGGTGCACTGTTGGGATTCGCCTCTCTGATCAAACCCGTCGTCGCAATCCCATGGTTCGCCTTTGTCATCCCCCTCTTCCTGGAGCACCGGCATCTGCCTGACAAACTCGCGGACAAGGATTCGAACCTTAAGAACCCGAATTCATCGTCTCGTTTTACGCTTCATGCAATACTGTTCGCCCTCGGACCGATACTGATCTGGGCTGGTACGTTCATCTACTTTGTCGTCACGGGTCGAGCACAAGTATTTATGGATGCAATAGTTAAGTTCAATTTATCCTATGGCGATACGGGGGTTGGTTTGTGGGGTCGGTTCCTGAAGTTTTGCTCATCCCCCTCAGTGTTTAGCAGTGCAATCTGGTTGTGGGCGGCGGGATGCATTGGGTTGATTGTGATGATTCTTCACCTGATAAGATTTCCACAACAGCGCATGACGGCGCGCCCGAATTCGGCAAACAGGAGTGAGTATTGGGTAATGGCCGCCACAATTGGAAGCTACGCCGCGGTGTGCCTTCCCGGTCAGTTTTGGAATCATTATTACTTGCTGATGCTTCCGTGTCTTGTTCTGCTCTGCGGTTGGTTGATTCATCATTTGAGCCAATGGCGACGCACAATCGGATGGGTAACGGTGGGAGTTCTGATGGTCGGTCTTGCCTGGACGCAAACCACACACTATTTACTCCTCAAACCAGACCAGATATCTCGACTCCGATATGGGTCAAGGATGACGTGGGTTCGGGATCAGGCGCGCAAGGTCGGATCAGTCACCGACCCGACGGATCCGATTTATGTCTGGAGCACCGACGCGGGATTCTACTATTACTCCGAACGTCGGTGCACCACGCGATTCACGATGAACCGACCCCTGCTCTCACATGACAAGACAGCAGCCAATCCTTACGAATCCGAATTCCTCAATGACCTTGAACAGAATAAGCCCCGACTGATCCTTCTACCCGCCCCACCGTCGAAGGTGCTTCGTCAATTCATCGAAACGCACGGGTACATTCCCGTCGGGACGGATGGCGAGCGAATGCTGGTGCTCTGCGATCCCAATCGGCCCATCGAAACCATCGACTGGAACTGGAGTCCCCCGCCGGAGTAAGAGCCTATCCCATTACCCCTCTCCCCTTTGGGGGAGAGGGTAGGGTGAGGGG
>CAIVHJ010000307.1 GCA_903905665.1 uncultured Phycisphaerales bacterium | reverse complement strand
CTCTCGTATCAAATGATACACTCTTCGCCATCCATGGCTGTCCATTGTTCACCTCCATGTTCCCAAAACACACATCAAGGTGTAACAATATCAGCCATGGATAGTTATGCATCACCCTCACCTCCTTGACGAGAAATCTTGCTCCCTGAGAGGGAGGGGAGGCGGAAATGATGGGAAGATCATGGTGAGAAGAATACCCAGTTGGGTTCAAGGTTGGCTTTGGACGTCGCCGTGGTGGGCGGGGTTCCTGCTGTTTCTATTGGTTCCGATGGGTTGGTCGCTGTATATCAGTTTTTGCGACTATCCGATGCTTCAACCGCCGGTGTGGATCGGGTTTGAAAACTACGAGCGGATGTTCCGGGAGCCGGCATTTTACACGGTGTTGCGGAACACGATGTTGTACGCGGCGATTGCGATACCGGCGGGGACGGTGACGGCGGTGGGGTTAGCGGTGTTGTTGAATCAGAAGGTGAGGGGGCAGGCGATATTTCGGACGTGCATTTTTTTGCCGACGGTGGTTCCGCTGGTGGCGACGGCGGTGGTGTGGTACATGATGCTGAATCCGGAGATTGGGCTGGTCAATCGCAGTTTGCGATCGGTGGGGATTGCCGGTCCGTTGTGGTGGGACCGAGCGTGCTGGACGATGGCGGCGCTGGTGCTGGTGAGCGTGTGGAGCATCGGATCGGCGGTGGTGATTTATCTGGCGGGTTTGCAGGAGATTCCGCAGTCGCTGTATGAGGCGGCGTGGATCGACGGGGCATCGCGGTGGCGTCAGTTTTTGCACGTGACGCTGCCGGGGCTGAGTCCCGTGATTTTGTTCAACGTGATCATCGGGATCATCGGGACGTGGCAGATCTTTGCATTGCCGTACGTGATTTTGCGAATGGGGACGGGGCCGGATCAGATCGCGTATTTTTACACGACGTATCTGTTTGAAAGTGCGTTTCGGGATTTGAAGATGGGCTACGCGAGTGCGCTGGCGTGGGTACAGTTGTTGATTATTCTGGTATTGACGGGTCTTGTTTTTTGGGTGGGGAAGAAGAGGGTGTACTATCGGGGGGGGTGATGAGAGAAGCGAAGAGGATTTATCGTAGATGGAATGGATATATGAACGTCGAGATGTAATGGAGGCAACGCGCAGGCTAAAGCCTGCGGCTCCTTATTGTGCGGATTTGTATAACCATTAACGAACAGTTGTGAAGAGTGTGGCTATGGTTGGGATTGGTTCCAGACGAACGATTGGGACGGCGATGACGTACGCCTTGCTGGTGGGGGTGTCGATGTTGTTCATCACTCCGCTGGTGTGGATGGTGAGCACGAGCATGAAACCGACGACGGAGTTGTACGCCGATCCGCCGCGGTTTTGGCCGATGCAGCCGCAGATCGATGCCTATGGGGCGGTGATGCGATCGGAGAGTTTTGATTTTCCGTTGTATGCGCGCAATACGCTGGTCATCGCGCTGTTGAGTCTGGCCGGAGTGCTGGTGTCGAGTTCGATCGCGGCGTATGGTTTTGCACGGGTTCCGTTTCGCGGGCGGGGACTGATGTTCGGAGTGTGCCTGGCGACAATGATGATTCCGTTTCCGGTGATCATGGTTCCGACGTACATGTTGTTCAAATACGTGGGATGGATCGGGACGTTTCGGCCGTTGTGGGTACCGGCGTGGTTCGGGACGGCGTTTAATATATTTTTGTTGCGGCAGTTTTATCTGGGGATTCCGCGGGTGCTGGAAGAATCGGCGATGCTCGACGGATGCAGTCGGTGGGGATGTTTTTTGCGGATTGCACTTCCGCTGTCGGTTCCGGCGCTGGCGGTGGTGTCGTTGTTTCACGTGTTGACGGTGTGGAACGATCTGGTTGGGCCGTTGATATTTCTATCGCATCAGGATCAGTTCACATTGGCGTTGGGATTGCACTTCCTGCACAGTCGGGCGGGGGACACGCCGTGGAATCAGATGATGGCGGCGGTGACGCTGATCGTGATACCGGTGGTGGTGCTGTTTTTGATGGCGCAAAAGACGTTCATTCGAGGGATCACGACGACGGGATTGAAGGGGTGATTCGATTTGAAAGCAGGCGCGTTCCGTTGGCGAAGATTTCATAGGTGTTGTTCTCGGATGGCTGGGTTGATCGTTCGATGCGGATGTGATGACTGTGTCCGCGCCAGGGGCGGGTCATGGAGGCGGACGACCACTCGGGTGGGAAGCAGGGATTGATGTGGAGACCGTCCCAGTCGGGTCGGACTCCGAGGACATACTGGGTGACGACACGATGGAACCATGCTGCGGAGCCGGTGTACCAGGTCCATCCGGCGCGGCCGAAATGGGGTGAGTCAGGTCCGTCCACATTTCCGGGCAGCACGTAGGGTTCCGCCCAATAGTTTTCCGGGTTTTTATTTGTGGGATTGACGGCATGAAGCAGTTTGCCGACGAGTTCGGCGTCGCGCATTTTTGCGGCAGCGGCGATGGCCCACATGGCGGCATGGGTATAGACACCGCCGTTTTCGCGAAGTCCGGGGGCGTAACGAGTGATGTAACCGATTTCGGGAATCGGAGCGTCGAACGCCGGCGCCAGAAGCAATGCGCCGGCATCCGTGACGAGATGTTCGCGAACGGCGTTCCAGCATTGTTTGGCGCGGTCGGGAGGAGCGACGTCGTTGAGGATAGCCCATGTTTGGGCATTGAGAAATATCCGTGCGACGCGATTTTTCCTGCTGCCGAGAGGGGAGCCGTCGTCGAGTGTGGCACGGATGTACCACTCGCCATCCCATGCGTGTTCATTAACGGCGCGGATTAACTTTGCGCGGCGTGATTCGAGATCGGCAGCCCAGTCCGGCCGGCCGATTCGGCGATGGATTTCGGCCCAGTCGTCGAGAAGTCCGACGAGAAACTGAGCAAGCCAGATCGATTCGCCGCGTTCCTGCAAGCCGACGGCGCTGAGTCCGTCGTTCCAGTCACCGGCTCCGATGTAAGGAAGACCGCGTGGGCTGATGCGACGGAAGACATGGTTGAAGGCCCGTTGAATGTGGTCGAGTAGCGAGTGCGCGTGGGAGTTATCAACGAACGGCATCAGGTCGTCCAAAATCTCGAAGCGGTCGGTTTCCTTTAGATAATTGGCAGTTACAAACGCCAGCCAGAGCAAGTCGTCGGTCATTCGGGTGGTAAGGCCCTGTTCGGACAGGGGATGCCACCAGTGAAAAACCGAACCGTCGGAGAACTGATGGGCGGCGTGGAGATTGATTTGTTTTCGGCAGAGGTCGGGGTCGATGGTGAGCCAGACCTGCGAATCCTGAAGCTGATCGCGGAAACCGTACGCGCCGCTTTGCTGATAATAACCGCAGCGACCCCAGATTCGAGCGGAGATCGCCTGATAACGAGTCCAGTCGTTGGTCAGGGCATTGATCGAAGAATCGGGGGTTTCGATGCGATGATCCGCCAGTCGGGTCCGCCACGATTGACGGGCGGATTCAAGCACGACCGGAATGGCGTCGGTGCGGAGCCATTGCTGCAAGAGCGATTCGACGTCCGGACGGGACGGAGCGACTGCCAGACCAAAACCGAGTACCGCGCGGCCGTTCGGAGCGAGCGATACGATGGTGCGCAGTGCGGCGATCGGGTCGTCGTGGCGGCCAAAACTTGCGTTCCAGGCGGATTCGTTGAGAGCAGCCGGTGCGCGAAGCGATCCGTAGCGTCCCACAAAGTTCGCCATGTCACCCTGAGCGAATTGAATCGGTTCGGTGCAGGCGAAAGCGCTGATGTAGGGGAAATCGGTGTTCCAATGACCGAAGCGTTCAGAGGGGACTTCCCACATGTGATTTTGGGCGAAAACGGCACGAAGCGCGGGATCGAATTGTGTTTCGATGAAGAGTTTGTGGAATTCGCGGCGAGGGGAAGGAGCGACACCGCAGCACCATTCGAGAAAAGCGGTCAGTTCGAGTCGTCGGTGACGTGAAGATTCGTTGAGCAGTTCGACCGACCAAAGTTCGATCGTGTCGGTCGGATGAACAAAAAGGGTCCAGCGGGCGGAAACGCCGGCGTATGATGTTTCAAAAGTGGTGAATCCCAATGCGTGGGAGCAGGTGTAGTTGGAGTAGCGGGGCCACAGCGGAGCCGGAGAAAGCGACCAGCATTCGCCGGATTCGGAGTCGCGGGCGTAGAGGAATTTACCGGAACAATCCTGCGCGAGGTCTTGCTGCCAGCGTGTGATGACGGCGAGTTGGGAGTTGTCGATCCATGTGAAGCCGCTTCCGGTCTGGCTGACGATCAGGCCCATGCGAGGATTGGCGATGACGTTGACCCACGGTCGTGGGGTGCGCGGATTCGTGATTCGGAATTCCGTTGCGTCGTCGGAAAATCGTCCGTAGGAATTCGGGTCGGGATCGCATTTTGTGGTCTCGGTCATGTTAGTGATTCGGCTCCGAAGGAGTGGTGGAAGTTCGGAGTTTGAGTCGCTGCACGGCGGCCTGAACCGAGGGATGATTCATGAACAGTTTCCAGATGAGACCGGTGCGAGCGTTTTCGATGGCGAGGAGCATAGGTCCGTGATCGATGCCGACATAATCATCACTGGCGTAGTTCTGGTCGAGGTTGAAAGCATCGACGAAACCGTAACCGCCGTTTTTGGGGTCACGCCAGACGAGCGGTTTGCCGTGATCATCTTTCAATTCGAGGAAGGCGCGAAAGGCGCTCATGCTTTCGACGGGAGTGAACATGACGGCGGAACCGGCGGCGTAGGGAGCAACCGTTCCTTCGCACCAGTCGTCCTGATCCGAAAGGTTGGGGCGGATCTGCGGGACAATGTAACCGTCGTGTCCGACACAAGCGCTGAGTCCCCAGCGATCGGTCGAGAGAGTTTTGAAGCGACCGGCCGTTTCGATGCATCGCTGTCGCTGCATGAGGACGGCGCGGCGGGAGTTTTCGAACCAATCCACGCGAGGGGCTGAAATGCCGAACAAAGTTGGATCGTCAGCCCCCAGCGATCGGTAATCGATAAAACAATGGCTGAAGAAATACGTAAAGAGAGCTCCCGGCCACGAAACGACGCAGGGGGGGCCGTTGTCGTGTTGTTTGAGCGTGCGAGTTAATCGGTAGTACAGGTCGGGTGTCACTGCGAAATCGGGGTTGTTCGCGCCGGCAGCGAGAAAATAGATGAGGCGTTCTTCGTCACTGGCGATGGTCCAGTGGCAGTTGATGAATGAGCCGGAACCGTCCATGTGGTCGGGATCGTCGGGTTTCCAACCCATCGACAAGAAACCGTCGGGTCCGACGGCGAAGGCTTTCCAGTTGGTTTCGTTGATCAGGCGGTCGGTGAGCGAACGAACGTCGTCGCCAAAGTATTCGGCAGCGGTGATCGCACCGGACAAAAAGAGGGCGTGATCAACGGTGCTGGCGAGGACTTCGAAGCCCCGGCGGGAAGGTCCGCCGGTGTTGTGATCGGGATAGTGGAGATAGACGCCGAATTTCTTGTTGTCGGAACGTTCGATGAGGGATTTCAGGATCGTTCGGGCGCGCTGGATACCCTGTTCGCGAGTGATCCAGCCGTGTTCGACGCCGATGGGCAATGAAGCCAGCTGAAAACCGACGGCGGCGATGCTGGAAACCGGCGCTTGGAGTCGGTCCTTTACCAGCGCGGCCGGTGAGCCGACTTCTTTCCAGAAATACTGGAAACAAGCGAACTGGATTTCATCGAGGATTTTTGAATCTGCCAGTGAGAATTTGTAGTTGAGAACCGCCTGGGTCTCAGGAGAACGAAGAACGTCGTTTCCGATTGGGGGATTTGCAATTCCTCCACAGATGACGCACGCAAGCACTTGAATGACAAATAGTTGACCGTGCATGGATGAATAGGATATGTTGTGGTGAAAGCGCTGTCAAAGAGATAACATGGTGGGTGTGAAATGTTTCTGCTGGGATTTCACGCTTCTTTTCGGGCTGATCGCAAAGCGATGGGTTTGTGGTGGGTGTGACTATTCATGAGTGTTTCGATTTTTGATGTGGCGAAGTTGGCGGACGTATCGATCAGCACGGTTTCGCGCGTGATCAACGGGCGTGAAGTGGTTCATCCCAGAACGCGGGAGCGCGTGGAATCCGCCATCGCACAATTGGGATACAAACCCAACGCGTTTGCGCGCGGACTGATGCTCCACAAAAGTGAGATCGTCGGACTGGTGCTGCCGGATATTCATGGGGAGTTTTATTCGGAGATCATTCGCGGGGCGAATCAACAGGCCCGAAAGATGGGGTATAACCTGGTAGTTTCGTCGGCGCATGACGGCGCGGATAGTTATTCGCTTCTGGTGACGCTGGAACAGCGGAGCCTGATGGACGGCGTGGCGATCATGATTTCCGAGTTGACGGACCGGATCGAGGAGTTATTGGCCGACGTACGAATTCCGTTTGTGATTCTGGACGGCGACGTGAAAGACCAAGCCTATGACAGCGTGGTCATCGACCAGAAGCGCGGAGCACTGGCGATGATGCGGCACGTGGTGGGGGAGTGTGGAGCGAGGCGGGTGATTTTTGTCGGGGGTTTGGAGACGAACGTCGATACGGCGGCGCGTTTGGAAGCCTATCGGGAAGTGCTTGGGGAAAACGGTCTGACGTATGATCCGGCGGATGTTTATCATCTGGATTATCAATACGATACCGCGTACCGATTGGCGAAGCAGGAGCTTCAGAGATGGGTGGGTGCGGACCATTGCGTTTTTTCCGCGAACGACGAGATGGCGGCGGGAATTGTCGCGGCGGCTGGCGCCATGGGTGTTTTGGTGCCTTCGGAGTTGGCGGTAGTGGGTTTTGACGATACGCGGATTGCGCAGATGACCCGGCCGGCGTTGACGACGGTTCGGGTGCCGATGTCGGAGATGGGTGCCCGAGCGATCGAGTTGTTGTGCGACCGGATCGAGGAACCGGACCGACCTGCAACACACATCGTTCTCGAACCCGAATTGGTGGTGCGGGAGTCCTGCGGATACGCTGCGAATCGACTGAAAACTCTCTAAGCCTGGGTCGAGGGGAGTTCCTCAGTTCGGAAAATTTGGATGCGTCTGCAATAGAGGGAGAAATGACACATGATTTCATACAGTACTCGTATGCAATTCTTACGTAACTTTCCTGTGAGTTTTTCTATCCACCCCTTTTCAAAAATCCATTAAACAAATCCAAAGGGAAATTTTGAGAAACCCCGGACGAGCGTTGCGCAAGAATCTCGATGCTAAGAAATGTATTCATTTCCCGGCTTTGGGATTATGACGAAAAATATCAGATAACTACTCAGTAGCACCTAAACTGATGGGGCGGCGATTTCCTCACAGATTTGTGCAAGGAGGAACAGCAGGGTTTTCATCACTGGCCACGGGAATAGCGTACCTGCGGAACGCCGAGTTCAATAATCCTGAAGCACGTCGTGAATCAGATCGATCAACTCACGGCAATCGCATGGTTTGCGCAGATACCTGTCTGCCCCGGCGCCGTCCGCCATTTTGGGCAGGTACTCGTTGAGCATCGGGTTTTGCGCCCCGGTCAGAATGATCACTGGCAGGTCTCTGGTGCGCTTGATCGTTTGGCAAATTTCGAAGCCGTCCATTCCGGGCATTTTAACATCCAAAATAACCACATTTACATCCTGTTCATCAAGAATGGTCATCGCTTCCATTCCGTCGGCAGCGGAAAGAAAATGAAAGCCTGCCGCCTTCAGATGTCTTCCCAAAGCCTGTCGAAGGTTAGAATCATCATCAACGACCAAAACCGACAGTGTGGGGCGATCACATCGTGCTTTGCGGTGAACTTTGGGTTCAACATCATCTGATTTTGATCGGGTCGAGACTGGTTTCGACGAGAACATGTTGGCCTTTCTACAATGAAAACCTATTCCACGAATTCCTCTCTCCGCTGTCGCCATATGCTGTTTCCCAAACGAAGATTAAATTAGCGGCTCCTGCCGGTCAAATGCTGCATGAATTTTCCCGGATTCGCCGATGGATTTGCCGATTATCGGACATGGAGTTCTATGCAATCCTTGCTCACGGGTTAAGCTTCTTTGGGTTGAATGAGTACCGCGATGGGTTCGGCGATGGGAGTTTTCTTGGCGAAATTCTTCAAGCGGTACCGAAGAGGCTGCGTCGTTTCCTGACCTCGGCTGGCCAGCAAGGCTCCGGTAGTGCTGTGAACGTCGTCCACCAGGATCATCTGGTCGGTCAAATCCTTCAGCCCCACCTTACGGATTTCGAAATGTTCTTCCTGGCGTATGATGGCTTCCAGGGCATCCAGGACTTCAGGATCGTACCAACCGCTGCGTCCCTTAAGTTCCGCCAAGGCCAACACCTTGTTCGTGCCCTTTGATTCAAGAAGATCATAGTCCAGCGCCACCTTCAGGATGCGTGATTCCGGCGGAATCGGTTCCTCTGCGATGGCGGGCATCAGCGGATCGACGACACCGAATTTTTTTTCCTGTTGAGCGATGATCTGACTGACCGCTTCGAGTCGGGGAATATGAGCCACCAGTTCACTTCCCACTCGGGGATAATCCTGCAGCATTTGTTCTTCTTCACGGGAGAGCGATTCGCCCTGATAGGCTTTGGTCAGAGTGGTTTCCGGGACGGTGACGCAACCGACCTGCGAAAGAATGGAGGCGGCTTTGAGTTGCCAGGTAAGGGAGATTTTCATTTCGGCAGCCAGTTGGCGTACGAGGCGCTGGACGCGAGAGGCCCGGCCATAGGCCGTGGGATTCACCAGCGACAGAACTTCGGTGAGGACTTTCAGGCTGCCGATCAGAGTTTTTTCGAGCAATTCCTTTTCGGCGGTGATCAAGCGATGCTGTTCGATACCGGCGGCGAGGGCCTTGGCCAAAGTATCCGGTTCGCATGGTTTGTTCAAAAATCGAAAGATATGGCCTTCGTTGACAGCTTCGACGGCGGTGTTCTGATCGGCATTGCCGGTGAGCATCATGCGAACGGTGTTGGGAGCGATTTTTTTAACTTTGGAGAGGAACTGCACACCGTCCATTTCAGGCATCCGCATGTCGGCCACGATCACGGCATAGGGCCCTTTGGTTCGAATGGACTGCAATCCTTCCGCGCCGCTGAGGGCAATATCAATATCGAACTTCTTACGTAACTGGCGACGATAGCCGTCCAGCACATTTTGCTCATCATCCACGCATAAAATACGTTCAGCCATTGGTCGGCGCCTCCGTTTCGGTTTTGACACAAGCATCCCGCCACATGGAAAGATGAGAAGCCACACCGAGACTGGTCAGATAGTCAAGGTCCAGTTCTGCAGGGATGTTGGCCAAGAGATCGGGATGGTTCTGATGTTCGATGACATCGGCGACGTGGATGACGCTGGTGACGCGCATTTCTTCGGCTGCATGAACCGCTGCCAAAGCACCAAACGTCCTGGCCACGCATTCCTTCGGTCGATGGTGGAATGTGACCGCTTCCACGATCGGAGTCGGCAATCCCCACAATCCCAGCAAATAACCGCCGACTTCAGCATGACTGCTGCCGAGAATTTCCCGTTCCGCTCGGAAATGTGAAATCTGTTTACTTGCCGCCAGAGTGACGGACTGGTCATATTGTT
>CAIVHJ010000306.1 GCA_903905665.1 uncultured Phycisphaerales bacterium | reverse complement strand
CTCTCGTATCAAATGATACACTCTTCGCCATCCATGGCTGTCCATTGTTCACCTCCATGTTCCCAAAACACACATCAAGGTGTAACAATATCAGCCATGGATAGTTATGCATCACCCTCACCTCCTTGACGAGAAATCTTGGTATGCGTTGGGTTCGATCTCGATTTTGGCTGTTCTTGCATTGATGATTGCGGCGGATTGGGATTGCAGCCGCCGTGTTGTTGTGTTGTATCATCTGGAACAACACGGTCCAGTTTGACCAGGCCGCCACGTTCATCAATTCGCATTATGCGTTTTGAGGATGAACGATCCCAATGCGAATTGAGCGTCCTGAAGTGGCGGCACCGTCGGATCGAAACTCATCTCCTGCCAATCAGCGTAGAGTCCAAAACACGCATTTCAATGGCTGGAAACAGGAAAAGCAGGGGATTATGAAAAAGGTGAAAAAATAGAATCGACATTTGGATGGTCCTGTCGTCTAATATGGAATATCAAGACCGGAAGAGCGAATACCCATGATGAGCGATCCCACCTCAACCAGTATGTTTGCCAAAATAGCCCAATACGTTGGTGGAAAAGTTTTGACGGCGGTTCTGATCGTGGCGGTCGGGCTGACGGGATACTGGTTTTATAAACACCCCGAACAAATTGGACACCTCTGGCAGCTCATCAAAGGCGCGTTGCTTTGGTTGGGGATTGTGCTGTTGTTGCCGTGGGCGAGTTTTTTTGCGGTCGGATGGGTGGTGAAGCGTGAATCCAACCTGATCGCGGCCGCCATGTTGATTGGATACCTCGTGATTGATGTTGTTTCGGCGCTCTGGATTGCGGGATGGTCCGTGAGCGGGACGTTGAGCTGGGCGGTGCTGGTGCTTGGTTTCATGGTGGCGGGAATCTATAATTTTGTGGTATGCGATTTTCTGGCGGAAAGAGCGGAGGAGTCGTAACGGAAATATGGGTGGTTATCCGCAGGGCACCTAGCATGTTGGGTGCGATATGTTCATTTTCCCGAGTGTTCCCCGGATCCCGCAGATTTGGGTGATTGAGATCCCATGATGCGTACCTGTCAATCAGGAGATCGGATTCACAATTACGTCCTGCAGGAGATGATCGGGACGGGAACGTTCGGTCAGGTCTGGCGGGCGAAGCATCATATTTTCAACGAGCAGGTCGCCGTCAAAATTCCAAGCGATCCGCAATTCGTGCGATACCTCCAAAAAGAAGGGCTGGTGTTGCACGGGTTGCGACACGTCAATATCGTTCGGATTCTGGACTTGGATCCGTTTGCGGAAGTTCCGTATATCATCATGGAATACGTGGAGGGGCCAACGCTGCGTGAGGCGATCGAGCAGTATCCCAAGGGTCTGGCAAAACTGGTGGTGGTCGAAATTTTCAGGGGGATATTATCGGCGCTGACGGCGGCGCATGCGTCGGGAATCGTGCATTGTGATATCAAACCCGCGAATATCCTGCTTGGAACCGGTCAGGAAGATATTTCGGCGATTCGCGTCGAACAGGTTAAGGTCAGCGATTTCGGGCTGGGGAAAATCGGGGGACTGACGACGGCGTCGATGATCCAATCCGGAAGTTTCGCCGAAGACGATCGACGTTTGTCGGGAACGATCCCGTATATGTCGCCGGAGCAGCGCGACGGAAAAGACGTGGATACTCGCAGCGATTTATATTCGTGCGGCGTCGTGTTGTTCGAGATGCTGACGGGCGAACGGCCACAGGGAACCGACCTGCCGTCGCATGTGCGATCCAGCGTCGATCCGAGTTGGGACGCGATTTTTGAAAAATGCTACGCTCGTCTCGACCGCCGATATCGCCGCGCCGAAGACATTTTGGACGATTTGCGGCGTGCTTTTCCCCATGCGAACGGACTCGACGAAGTGGTGCCCGATTCCGAACCGGACTCGCACGATTCACCCGAACCGCTGCCGCTGGGCCAAGAGAATACCCGTTCCTCACAAATCCTGAGTTGTCCGTCGTGCGGACGATCCGTCGGGGTGGAAGATCAGTTTTGCATTCATTGCGGCGATCAATTGGTGGATATCGTTCCGAAATGTCTCGTGTGTCAGGCGTACGTGTACCGATCGGACAAGTATTGCATAGGGTGCGGTACGAAAATCGAAGGTCCTGGGCATGAGAATGGGAATCCAACGATCGCAAGTGATGCGTAGCGATTCGGCTGGGGAGACAAAAGCAAGGAGCAGCCCATCAACGTCGAAAAGTTCGCACAACTCGAATCGTCCTATCTCGGCGGACTGGAGAATAATTTTCAGGCGGCGAGGGGATCGCTGCTTCGCGGGAATCTCTGGCAGGTACAGCATCTGGATGAATCGGATCGACTTCGCGCGTTGATGGCGCAGCATCGCAAGTTCGACCGTCGTTTGCTGGCGCAATTACCGAAAAACCGCCGGGTCGAGGTACACGGATTCAAGCGTTCGTGGTGGTATTTCGGCAAGAAGAAAACCGGCGTGGCGATTGCCACAGTGGTGTCGCCGATGGAGTGGAACGTCACCCACGAAGGAAAGGGCGAGAATCCGCCCCCGATCGACGTGCGCGAGTTGCTGGACCATGTTCGGTCGCTGGCGACGGATTCGCGAGTACCGTACGTGATCGGGGTTTGCAGCCCGACGGGATTCACACCGGAAGCCCGACAATGCGGAGCGGAACTTCGCAACGTCACGCTGGTTCTGATCGAACCGGCGCCACAAGGGGGATGGCGGATTGCCGGCGGATCGTCCGACCTTGATTCGCGACTTCGGGAGTTGTTCGACCCGGAAGACCTCCGGGGCAAAACCGACCGCGTTCGGCAGTATCTGCAGGAGCACAGCGCCGATTTGCTCACGGGTTCGATCACGGCTGATCGCGTGGCGGAGGCACTCTCAATACCTGAGCCGATTGTGCGGGTCGCGTATGAAACTTTGTCGTTTCAAAATCCGGAATTGCAGGTTCACACCGACGGGGACGATTTGTTGATCTATCGCGGGGCAGCCACTTTTAGCGAGGAGAAACCATCGATGTCGATGATTGAGAAAATTCGGCAGTTGTTCAGTCGGGAAGGCAACGAAGCCAAGAAAATCAACGAGTTGAGTCGTCGTCGGGCGGCGCTGGCGCAGCGGCGCGACCGGTTGTACGACGACATCGGCCAGATGGAGAAGCGGGAGGCGGACCTGCTCGATCAGGGCAAGACCAACAAGTCGCAGGTGGTTCGACGACGGATCGCCGCGCAGATGGCGCAACTCCGCAAAGACATCGCGCGGCAGAACGCGACGACGAACATGCTCAACAAGCAGATCGATATTCTGAGTACGAACATCCATAACCTGACGCTCGTGCAACAGGGGCAGATCGCGGATTTGCCAACGACAGAGGAACTGACGGAAACGGCGGTTGCGGCTGAGGAAATGCTGGAAACGCTGAAGGCGGATGCCGATATGGTGCATTCGCTCGATACGGGGATTTCCGACGTGCTGACTTCCGATGAGGAGTTAGCGATTTTGAAAGAATTCGACGAACCAGAAGCCTCATCGACCACACCCACCAAAGCGGAGCCCTCGAAAACACCGCCCGTCACCGAACGCACCAACGCCCAGCAACCGACTGAGAAATCGAAACGAAAAGAACCGGAAGCAAGCTAACAGAGCCGCGACCGTGAGGGAGTGGAAATTGAACCGCAGAGCACGCAGAGATCGCAGAGAAATTGAAAATTGAGAATGGAGAATTGAAAAAAAGCGAATAGACAAATATTTAGTCAATAATCCTTGTTTTACAACATGGGGGAAAAACATATGTTCATCGAAGTATTCTTGGGGGCCTTGTTAGGTGTTCCGGCTGGGTATATGACGAACGCATTATGGACTCGTAAAATCGATGAAGCACGGCGTGCCCAACTCAAATCCGCGATTAAATCTGCGATTGATTCCAACTCACAACTAATCGAAAGGCTTGCAGAGACGGTTGACAGCCCCGGCAGGACACCCACTTTCAATGTTGACACAACCCTCTTTGCATCCACATCGGCAATTAAATATGAAATTCTTGATGATATCAAACTTTGCGAAAATATAGATCGTCTTCATTTTGAGATTAGCCATCTCTCAAGAAAAATCGATCTTCTGTTAAATCTAGATTTTTCTCCAACTGCACGGCTTGCGATTGATGGTCCCGGTGGTTCAATGTACAACATTTTGAGGCCGCCACTTGTTGATTCAATAAAGGAAAGTATTAAAGTGATTAAGAATCTCATTGCAACGGTTAACACGAAATTCCAGCAAAGCAGCAGGGATAACCATTGACTTGCCGGATTTCTCTATTTGTGAGGATTGAGGATTACGATGGTAGCGAATCGGGAAGAAATATTACAAACGCTGGGTGAGCGACAAGAGACGATTCGGGGATATGGGGTGCGGCGGTTGGGGTTGTTCGGTTCGGCGGCGAGGGGTGAGGCGAGGCCATTTATGTTCCGGGCTTATAGAGCCTTCTGAATAACCTTGACAGACATGGTAGAGTGTGGGTGGTGTGGGATCAAGGCAATCTTTTGAGCAAGGAGGCGAGCGATGGAACGACGACTGGCAGAACGAAGTTTTGTCGATGAGATGACCTGTGACCT
>CAIVHJ010000305.1 GCA_903905665.1 uncultured Phycisphaerales bacterium | reverse complement strand
TCGCAAGTTCCGCGAATTTCCCCTGTGACACGTTGATGGACGGTCCGTCAAACGTGTAGAACCCTGGTCCGCCGAACATCCGATCCGCATCCGTGCAGTAAAACGAACCAAATGTTGGAATAACCGCAAGCCAACCAAGTCCGTTTGACGAGGGTGCCATCTTGGCCGAATCGTACCTGTACGGTCCGCTTGAGCTTCCGAAAATATTTGCGCAGCCCATCCAGCTTGTCCCATTGGACGATCGTATGCTCGCATCGTCGCTTGCCCCAGGACCGGGATCGTAGAAGCAAACGTGAACCATCCCGTCGGTGTCCTGCTCGATCGCAGGTGAGATGGAAGGATACGACGGCTGATAAGCCCACGAGCTGTTCCACGATACCGTGCCGTTGTCCACTTTGATCTCCGGCTGCAAATCCAGCCATACCGGAAGCGCGATCTGGAAGTTGTTGTTTGAAACATCGAATTCGGTTCCACCGACCGCGGTTATTCTGACTTTCGCTGTCGTTGTAGCGGCAACCGGAACCGGTTTCCACAGATAGCTCCCGTTGTTAGGAGTACTCGCGACAATGGTCCTGATATCCGACACAAAGTTGTCGGTCGACCATTCAATCATCACATTGGCGAATCCGCTTTCGCCGGGCTCCCATGTAATTGGGTAAGTCATTGCTTCCCAGACCTTCTCGCCGCCATTAGGTGTAAGCACTTTGATTTTGCCTGGTCCAGGAATCGCAACCGGCACTGGGTGGAGAAAATAGGATGCCAGGCGGTCCGAATTCGCGACTGCTCCGGTGCCTGGATCGAAAGTATCAGGCGATTCGCTCTCGATCGTGATAAGCAATGACAAATCCTGGTTGGAGGTGGGCGTCGCGTTCAGTATGTCAACCTGGAAGACCGATGAAATAATCGACGATCCGGGTTTTGCCATAGCAGCCAGTGTGGCCTTGTCGAGAGCCACCATTCCGCCAGGAACAATCGCCGGGTCGCCCTCAACCACAATCTGATGTATTTCGTTCGGCACACCCGCTAATCCTTGCAGTGCGCCCCAATCGTAGACTTCCAGACCCAGGTGGATGTCGCCCGCCCCGACCACGCCATAGGTAAGAGTCGAGGTGTCGGCGATACTCAACGCGAATGGCTCCTGCTCGTTCGCGGATGTCGGGAAATCGCCGGGAATGTCAAGCACACTGGGATCGCCCGAAAGCGTTTTGTCGGGCTGAACCCAGCTCGCCACCGCCGCATACTGGAACACAAGACTCGGGCTTCCGCCCACCAGCGGGAACTTGAGATTGTATTGCCGGTGATTCGCGCTGCCCGGTCTGAACGATCCTCGCTTGGCCACATTGGCGGGGTCCGCGAAAAACGTATGCAGATCGTCGGTCTTCCCAAGACCGTCCGTGAAATATTTGTATCCATTGATTGTCGAGTTGAAAAGATCAGTTTTAGGCGAGCCGAGTTTTCCCGGAGTGAAACTGAAAATGGACCCATTCGAGGGAAATTCCACCGAGTTCATCCAACGTGTATAGCCATCGGCGTTCAGAAGCT
>CAIVHJ010000304.1 GCA_903905665.1 uncultured Phycisphaerales bacterium | reverse complement strand
CGATTCCGATACCGACAGAGTCTAGGATGAAGGCGGATATTGAGCATACGAAGGAATTGCCCTGACGGTATATTGTGCGACAGATCACGCGCCGCATCTGGCGGATACGGTCAAGATTGAGCAAACCGCCCGGGTCGACGTTGTGGACCTCAGCGATCAACGCCACGTCAGTTATCGGGTAGATTATCAAGTGACTGCCCAAATGTGCACCTACGGCACGAAGCACGACCGGAGGTAACGAAACAACCGGCGTTGTTCCCTGCTTATAGATTTTCCTGACTGATGGCATAAACATCTTCCTCCAGAAGAAGAAGTTGAACTGAGCCAGCCAAGGTCTGTAGCTCTTGTTGTGGGAGCATTACAGCCGGGAGATAGCCGAGGTCGGCATAACGTGCATGGTTGGTTAGAAACAAGGACTTGTCGACTACAGCGTAGCGCTTGGCGGCGGATGAATAGATAATTAGGCAATGCGGCGATTCGCCGACCGACATAAATAAAGCGGCCCGATTTATAGCGGTTTTCAGGTCGGGTGTAAAGTAGGGCATGACGTTTGTATCCTTTCTTGTCATGGTGCTTGACAAGAAGATAGACAAATGACTTGCAGTCTGTCAAGACTTATTGTTGGAAGTGTAAATAAAAGTCAAGTTGGCCTGTATTGTGCTTTGTCATGCTACCGCACGACAAAGCACAATACAGAATACACCAACATAATTAATAAGGTAATAATAATAATAAGGGGAGGATTTTATGTGGATAAGTGGGTTAAACCAATGGGAGACAAGGATGTGATGTGTGGATAACTTGTGGATAACTTGTTGATAGCATGTGGATAACTTGTGGACAGTATCAAAAGCGAACAGGATAAGCAAGGGAACGAGACGAAACAGCAGTCGAGGAAAGTCACCAGAGAGCATGAGATCGTTTAACCTTGGGGCTCTGGGGAGCGGGGAATGACGGGACAAACTACGAGACGAATACTAAACTCGTTTAGCACGGGCTCGATGTCGTCCTGAACCGAACGACAGAGAATGGTCGTTAGAATTGGCAAGGTCTGCCCCCACGTGGCTCGCAGTAGGTGGGGGTAAACCATTGCCTGACCGGCGGCACGCAAACCGGCACTCTGAGTAAGCTCAAAAATCTCGAGATATTCTGGGGTGATGCCGACAACGTCAAGGCGGCGCTTCGAAAGCCTGAGGGCCATTTGTCTGATATTCATGGGGTATTCTTCTCCAGGGTCTCTTCCCATGCCGACAGATACGTCGTACATGAAAGTGAGGTGCGGTGGCTGAAATAGGATCTGGAAGTCGTTCCATAGGTCGGCATCTTCGGGCATAAGATGCGGATACTTCTGAGGCAGAAAGTTACGAGTCATGTTGTACCGGGTCTCTCAAGGCCTTGATTTCGGCGTCGATGTACGGAAGCTGAAAGTAGTCGAGCCAACGGAAGTAAAGCCGAAGGCGGGCTGGGAACGAAACAGGCACGGTCTGTAGCCATGCGATGAACTGAGTTCGTTTCTCGGGATTCAGCAAATCCTCTCTGACGATTTCCGAAATAATCATGTGTTACTCCGCCACGAATTGTGAAAGCATTTGAGAATTGATCAGAGAAAGCTGGTCGCCGACCTGGATGTTGGAAACAGTGACAGCGATCTCGTCACCTTCTTGGAGAGTGAGGCCAGAGGGTAAAGGAATGATAGATGTGAAGTTTGCGGCAAGCCAGGGGACATAGGCCACGCCGACGCCGAAAGTAAGAAATCTGGTTTCGTTTTCAGACTGACCGAAGACGGTTGCGTAGCGAAAGACGACACCCGATGAGGTGCTCAGCTGCAAAACGACGATGCGAACACCAACGTTCGCGTCAGTTACGAAACGCATGAAGAGAGAGACAGGAGTGAAGCGGTAGCCGACAGGAACGACAATCGAAAAACCGGCGGCGGCAGCGGGGTTTGGGAGTGCTTCGTTGACGACCTTGACCAGCGGACGGTCGGTCGCGATTCGGGTTGTTACGGGGATTTGTGGCACATAAGCTCCTTAAAGTGTCCAAAGGCGAAAGTTGATATTTATACCGGTGAATTGATCGTTTACGTCAAGACCTTGACCGCCCAGAGTGATATAATTAGGGAACTGAACGAAAGTATCGTGAGGGATGGAAATCTGCCACGATGCATTTGGATCGACGGGGTATTCGGGATTGGCGCCAACAAATAGATTGACGTTACGGAACTGGGTAGCAAAAATAGGAACGGATGATTGAAACTTGAAACCAAAGTTAGGTGTGTCGCCAATGGCTACGATCAAGAATCTGTCTGCGACAGCAAGCGAGGTGTGCAGAGTGAAGAAGATAGAAGAGGGAGACCAGATTTCATTGACGGCAGGGGAAATGTTGACACCTGCACCGAGAGCCCCGTTAGGGATACGAACGGAACGGAAACCGTGAGAGACTTGGTTGAAGATGGGAAGTTGAAGCATAGATTAACCTGATGTTGTCCATGTAAGGAACATAAAAACAGGCCATGAAGAAATATAATTCAGGACTAGAAATAAGTTGTCTCGGACGCGGATGTTTCCGGTCCATACTAAGCCATCAGCAGGGGACAGAAGACCCGAAAGGAGAACTTCGTAGATTTGAACTGCTTGGTCACCTGCAGGAGTAAGTCCGAGGCGAAAAGTAAGAGAAGCAAGACCGTCGGCCTGTCTACCTAAAGACAGGCCAACGGAAGTGAGAGTAATGTTTTCGAGTTCGTAGCTGACGTTGACAACAGAAGTTGAAACGTCAGTGCCGATAGTGCGATGGTTGAAAGCCAACGGATCACTCGAAAGCTAAATACACCTGAACCTCGGCCGCGGTTGTAAGCGCGGTGTTAAGATCGACAAAGCAGTTGATGCGGGCGCCGCCCGAGACTGGAATGTCGACCGGAATGAAACCGGATGGAACCCAAGAGCCGCCCTGAATCAACGCACCCAAGCCAGCACTGTACGCCATCGGGAATGGATATTGGGCCGGAACCAGATTGACGTCATCGGATGCAAGTCTAAAGAAACCGATGCATTCCTCCGCGGTAGTAAGCACGCCGTCGTTAACCAGAACTCCCATAACACCTGTGATTCGGGTTGCCTTCTCCGAAAGCGTAATAGTGCCAATAGCCGTGTCCGCAGCACTGTTCGTGGTGACGCGAACTGTGTCGCAGAAGAGGAACCTTTTCTTTTCAGGAACGGATTTCCCGAAAAGAACTCCCATCACAATTTGTGGTGCAACAGTTGCGGCGACAGTGTTGTTAAAGATGAGGTTGATCGTGGCACGACCCGGTGCATTCCATAGGACGTCGAACATTTGCAGAGCGCAAGATTGCACGTCGATGGTTGCGCCGAGAGTGGCACCGCCGCAGATAACTGGCCATTTTGAAGGTGCGGGATTTGGTTCGATGTCCCCGCTAGCGGCATCGAAGCGCATGTATCCACCCGTCGCTTCTGCGGCGGTTGCCGTGGCAGAAACAATTTGACCGAAGACGCTGTGAATTATCCAAGGGCCGTCGGCGGGCAGAGTTATAGTCCCAAGTACCTGTTCACCGGCTGCTACTTGACCAGCACCGGCGAATAGTAGTCCGTGAGTGTTTTCGTCAGCCACGATTTATTTCCCCCCTGAGAGTTTCTTGTCGTGTAAAGCCTTCGCGACAACAGCGACGCGATTGATGTTAGACGGGTCGCCTTTCGCGCCGCGTGGCGGCAAAGTTAACGACTGTATAACCTGTCTGTAAGGTGCAAAACCTGTCGAATACGCATCTACTGCAAGTTGAACACCCTGAGCAAAGCGGCTCGGGCCTTTGTTGACGGCGTTTTCCTGCCATTTTGCAGAACCAGCTGCAGATACGCCTTTGGCGAAACTGTCGGCGGCAATGCTCTTCTGAAGTCCGGCTTTGTAGGCGGCATTGGCGGCCAGCGTCTCTGTCTTCCAGTCGCGAGTTGGATTCTTGACGCCTTCCTCGTATTCCGCGCCGGACGCAGCGGTGACACGTTGCCATTTGGCGTTAATCCTGTCGAGTGGTTTGATGTTTGCCATTTCTGGCACTCCATTCGTGAAAGTGTTATGTGCCATGACAGAGTAGGTGAAAGCTTTTGCAGATGTCAAGTGTTTTCTTATTATTCAAGTCGGATAAGTTCGTTAGGTGGGGGTAGCCCCCCCTTGACAAAGCACATGCCTTCACAATCCGAATGGATTGTGACTTTGACTGGAATCGGTGTACGGACTAACGTCCGGCAAATATCGTCAGTCAAATACAAATTCCAGTCTGTGTAGGGGGGAATGGAGTATGATCAAATAGAAAAGTGACGATGGAGTGGGAGCGGGAACGCGCGGAGGTGGGGCGCGGAGAAACGCAGCGGCTTCAATCCAAGACAACATCCTTCCAAACCACGTTTGAGGGGGGGTGGGGAAAGGGGGTTGGGTTGGGTCTGAAAACCTCTTGAAAACCTACTGAAAACCGTTGTGGAGTTGGCCGGGTTCCCTCATACCATCCCAATGCCAACACACCCGATTTCCTCTTATCAATTCCCCGAACCACACTGGAACTGCACTGAACACCCGATCTCCATTTCACCGAATAATTCCATCGCGATATCCGTATTAAAAAAAGGCGTTAGAAACGCCGGAGCACGACGAAGCAATCTCCGCGCCGAAGGCGCGCGGCACCGCGCGCAGCTGCCGCCGGGAAGGGTATGAGGAAGCGGCGGAAGCGGCACGGAGCGCGACCCTCAAGGGCGGATGCTTGCCACACAGAACATGACCAAGAAAGCGATACAAGAAGATACGTTGATGAACGGTTATGCGTTTTGCCCAAATCGGGTGACGACAGCCGCAACCTTCGCCCGTTGTTTATATAACGGTTCATTATCAGACGTTGCCACTATCCAATCCAACTGCAACGTCTGATAATGTTCCTTCCGTTATATAAACAACGGGCGCAACATCCAAATAAGCGGCTGTCGTCACCTTCTGATTTGGGCAAAACGCACGCGCCGGAGGTCCAGCCGCTGACGGACAGACACCCACCAGCGCGCGCTCTAATAAACGTCTGTTCGTCAGCGGCTGTGACCGGAGGCGCGACTGCATCCTTACCTCATCACGATCATGAGCGATCACGATCTCAGCTGAACGATCAAGTTGGACATCAGGAACGGACTTGACATCTTCATCGGACGTTGGTATCATCCTCATCATCAACGGCACGATCAAGGTGGTGAATCGATATGTTTGGATTCGTCAAGAAGGTGGTCAAGTGGCCGTGGAAGAAAATCCTCGCCGGCGCCGTCGCGATCTACGGGATTGTCCGCGAGATTCTTAAACCAACTCCGCCGCCAACTCCGTAGGATCAGCATCGTCAGCGCGATTGTCAATGGGTGTCCGCGTCGGCATCCATCATCAACATCGAACGGCGTCGACGTTGCATCAATCTGATCCTTTCAATGACATGGCTTGAAAACGTAGTCAATGTTTTTGAACCTTACACAGCTACGGCCATGGGATACTAATAGATCAATTTCCAACCCCTTCCAGGGTTGGAAATTGTTCCTTATCCGTCCGACATGGCGTCGGATGGTTGTTACTACCTCAGCCTTGATTGGCCCTTTCCGCTTTACGATATGAGACACGACCCTGGGCTTGGTCGAATGTGATCTGAGCGGCACTGCGCGCGGTGAAGCTCATCGCATTTTCTGATAGAGTTTGAATCGAAATATAGTCTCCGATTCCGATACCGACAGAGTCTAGGATGAAGGCGGATATTGAGCATACGAAGGAATTGCCCTGACGGTATATTGTGCGACAGATCACGCGCCGCATCTGGCGGATACGGTCAAGATTGAGCAAACCGCCCGGGTCGACGT
>CAIVHJ010000303.1 GCA_903905665.1 uncultured Phycisphaerales bacterium | reverse complement strand
GATGGTGGCTTTTCGAACCTTGCCGCACATCTCGTGCGCCGCGGTGTCCTCCTCGTCGGAGAACCCGGTTGCGGCAAAACGCTTCTCGCCAAGGCCATCGCCGGCGAGGCCGACGTTCCGTTCTATTCCATCAGCGGAAGCGATTTCGTCGAAATGTTCGTCGGCGTCGGCGCCTCACGCGTCCGCGACTTGTTCCGCCAGGCCAAGGAAAATTCTCCCTGCATCATTTTCCTCGACGAGATCGACGCCGTCGGCCGCCGACGCAGCGCCGGATTCACTACCGGCGGACACGACGAACGCGAACAGACGCTCAATGCGATTCTCGTCGAGATGGACGGTTTTGAGACCAACGATCAGGTCATCGTCATCGCCGCGACCAACCGCGTGGATGTGCTCGACCCGGCACTCATCCGCCCCGGCCGGTTTGATCGGCAGGTTCACGTTCCACTTCCCGATGTGAAGGGTCGGTTTGAAATTCTTAAAGTTCACGCCCGAAAAGTCAAAATGGGACCCCACGCCGATTTGCAGCGATTGGCCCGCGCCACCCCCGGTTTCAGCGGCGCCGATCTGTCCGCCGTCATTAACGAGGGCGCGCTGCTGGCCACCATGCAGAACAAGGATTTTGTCGAGACGACTGATCTGGAGGAGGCCCGCGACAAGGTCCGCTGGGGCCGCGCCCGAAAAAATCGCGTCATCGACGAAAAGGAACGCGTCGCCACCGCCTATCACGAAGCCGGACATGCCGTCGTCCAGATTTTGTTGAGCGAGCACGCCGACCCCGTCCACAAAGTCAGCATTCTGCCGCGAGGAATGTTTTTGGGGGCGACGTTTTCGCTGCCCGAAAAGGATCGGCTCAACCACAGCCGCAACCAACTGCAAGCTCAGTTGCGAATCGCCTGTGCGGGTCGAATCGCCGAAGAAATGTTTCGCAAGGACGTCAACTCCGGCGTCGCATCCGACATCCGCCAGGCTACGCACTTAGCCCGCCTGATGGTCACCGAGTTCGGCATGAATGATCAACTGGGATTCGTTCATTACGGTGAAAACGGGCAGGATCCGCTTTGGGGACTCCCCACCAACCGAACGTATTCAGAGGAGACGGCACACACAATCGACACCGAGGTCAAAAAAATCATCGACATTGCGTATTCCGACGCCGAACAACTCCTCGCGGGAAACCGGGACAAACTCGAAGCCGTGGCGCAAGCCCTGCTGAAATTCGAGACCCTCGACGGAGAAGAGGTTCGCGCGATCCTGCGGGGTGAATCCATTCAAAGATCCACACTCGGTGACTTGCTGGACGACGAACGAAGCCGTCCCACCCCCGAAGTTCCCTCCGCCCGGCCGGTTTCCACGCCTGTCGGCGGAACGTCCGCTCCGGGCACTGGGCCCATCCCTCAATCCGGTTCGATCGGGTAATTCATTCCACGCGACGAACGTAAAGTGCGACTGTCCGACCCTGAGTACGACTGAACACCACCGACTTCTTTGTGGCACCATGTTCTTTGTGGCACCGGCTTCCAGCCGGTGGCGCTCTTGAAATGGCTTCTTAACCATTTCGATGGCTTGGAATCATCTTTTCCAATATCCTACTCATGACTTCCCGGCGTCGGCGGGCTATAGTGGTACATGAGAGCCTCTCCCCGGCACCCGTCGAATCGAGCGAGATCAAAGTCGGCAACCGTTTCGGTGGACTCCACCATGATGCCGTTTGAAGAACTGACAAAACAATTCGCCTCGCTCTATGAGAGCATTCCGGCAGGTATTTTGTTTGTCGATCGACAAACAGGCAAGCCGATTTACGCGAATCCTCTGGCCAAGGCCCTGCTGGGGCAACACGACATCATTCCTGCACCCGAGGGGGAATACGTTCGCACTTATGAATTGGAACGCGAAGACGGAACTCGTTATCCCCACGACGAACTGCCGATTCAGCGGGTGATGAGTACCGGACAACCGACGCATCGGGACGATTTATTCATCCGACGTTCCGACGGATCGAGAATTCAGTTGGAAGTATGGGCGTCTCCGTTTCAATCGGACACCGTAACGCACGTGGACGCAGTGGTTTTGTTGCTCCAGGACATCACCCAGCGCAAAACCGCCGAGAAAACCCTCGAACGCGAACAGGAATTTCTCAGGGCGCTGGTGACCAATCTCAATGAAGGAGTCGTGGCGTGTGACCGAAACGGGCAACTCATCCTGCTGCGACGGACCCGTCAATCGCCCTGTGAGCCGCCTCAACCACCGGTTCCACCGGAGCAATGGGCCGAACACTTCGGCCTCTACACCGCCGATGGAAAGCGGCTGATGAAAATGGAGGAAGTCCCCCTCTATCGCGCCTGGAAGGGGGAAACGCTCGTCGCCGAAGAAATGGTCCTTCGCCGAACCGACGGCGAGGAACTGCACGTGATGGTGAGCGGCTCGCCGATCCGAAGCGCCGCCGGTGAATTGCTCGGCGCCGTTTGCGTGGACCACGACATCGCGATTCTGCGAAAAGCACAGGAACAGGCGCAACGTTTGGCCGCCATCGTGGCGCATTCCAGCGATGCCATCATCGGATTGAATCCCGAAGGGGATATCACCAGCTGGAATCGAGGCGCCGAAACGGTCTTTGGTTATCTCCCCGATCAGGTCGTCGGACGACACTGCGATTGCCTCTTCCCCAAATCGGCGCTGGGGCGATTCCAGCAGGTTTTGACCCAGGCGCGAACCGGTCAGGAAACGACGCACTTTGATACCCTCTGCTCCACCGCGACCGGAAAAATGCGATACGTCGAACTGAACCTGTCGTGTATTTACGACGACGCGGGGCACGTTCGTGCGATATCGATGATCGTCCGTGACATGACGCACCAGCGACAAATCCAGGAACAACTCTATCGCGACGAACGAATGCGCTCCGTCGCCACACTCGCGGGGGGAGTAGCGCATGATTTCAACAACATTCTGGTGTCGGTCATGGGAAATGCTTCATTGATTCAGTCCGAAATTTCTGACGGCCATCCGTGGCAGCGACCGATCAACGCCATCATCGACAGCGCCGAACGGGCCGCCGCCATCACACGGCAACTGCTCGCCTATGCTCGCGGCGGGGTATATTCCCCTCGACCTCATTCGCTCAAAACCATGATCGAAGACTCGCTTCACTTGTGCCGAAGCGTAGTCGGCAACCAGGTTACCATCGAATTCACTCCCCAGACCCAATCCGACGGGATTGAAGCCGACCCCACCCAGATTCAGCAAATCCTGCTCAACCTCATCATCAACGCCTCCGAAGCCATGCCCGGCGGTGGTCGCGTCCTGATCCGAATTTTCCTCACCACGGGACCTTCCAATTCCGTCCTCGCCGATAAAAACTGCGTCGCACTCAGCATTGCAGACGAGGGATCGGGCGTTGAGCCCTCCGTCGCCGATAGAATTTTCGAACCCTTCGTCACCACCAAAGCCATCGGACGGGGACTGGGTCTTGCGAGCGTTTATGGGATGGTCAAAAACCACCATGCCGAAATACGACTCGTCCCGCAATCTCTTCCCGGAGCCGAATTCGTCATCTATTTCCCGAAGATCGAATCCGATCCGATCCCGATTCCCCCAACCTGACCGGATCCTGCTCGACTCTTGGTGACGGCGCGAGTTCCCGATATACTTGGAACTCATGGAACCTCCGGTTGATCCTAATCCGCCCGAACTCAGACTCGTCGGTGTTGACAACGACGAAATGGTGACGCCCCCCGACACCGACCTCTTACGTGAACCAGGTGAGGCTATTTCCGAACCGATTTCACCACCCTGCCCTGAACTTCAATCTTTTCCCAATACGGCTCCGTCATCCGATTCCGCCTGCAATTCGCTCTCACCCCAATCCATTGTGGAAGCGATTCTGTTCGCTACCGATACCCCGTTATCCGCCGCCAAGATCACCGAAATTCTCGGCCAACAAACCCCTCGCGAAGTCCGAACATTCATTGACGCCCTCAATACCCAGTACCAGCAAGAGGGCCGTTCTTTTCGGATCGAGGAAATCGCCGGTGGATATCAGATGCTGACTCTTCCCGCCTACAACGATTACCTCTCGAAATTGTTTTCTTTCCGGCAGGAATCAAAACTCTCCCCCGCTGCGCTCGAGACGCTCGCCATCGTCGCCTACAAACAACCCGTCCTTCGCGCAGATATCGAAGCCGTTCGCGGCGTGCAATGCGGTGAAATCCTCAACCGACTCCGCGAACTCAACCTCATCCGTATCGTCGGACGCGCCGAAGACGTCGGCCGACCCATCCTCTACGGAACCACGAAAAAATTCCTCGAAACCTTCGGCTTGTCCTCCCTCGACGACCTGCCCAAAGTCGAAGAATTGATCCCCCCCTCCGCCTCTTCATAATCCTCATCCCACGCACAAACTCAATCCATCGTTGTGGCGCATGATTCCTGACTTAATTTCCCGTTTTTTGACGAATTTTGTCGGAGATTTCGCTGTCCAATGGGAATATATCCATAAAGCGGGGTGGGTCGATAAAAATTTTTGCAAGATTCTTTAAGATTTCGTTGATGCACCCCTAATATAGACTAATGAAAATGACCTGCGGCGCGGTCTGTTATAGGCCGTTCCGAGGCGTTTGCTTCTCGGCCGAAGTAAGCGACGGTTGCTTGTGGAGTGCCCAAAGTTGTAGAGGCACGGCATGCCGTGCCCGAACAGTCCTTCTCTTGAGGCGCTTGTCAGATTGTGGGAAACGCGAATCGCCGATGCGATCCATGCTTTTCCGGCGAAATCAGTCTGCACGGTGCAGACCGATCTAGGGAATTTTTAACACAATAGGAGAGGTGGAACATGAAAATCAAAATCGTATTCAGTCTGATGGTGGTCTGTGCCTGCTGCGGCTTGGCATTCGCCAAGCCGATGCCGGTTTCAACCCCGGTCGTGACGGAACAACCGGTGGCGGATTCATCCGAACCGCGACCGTTAGAGAGCGGGGACTTGACATCAGGGAGCGTGCAATTAACTCCCCTCCCTGAAAGGGAGGGGCCAGGGGAGGGTCTTATCTCGTCTGACGTTCTTCAAGACTCTTCCGATCTGCAACCGGCAGAAACCGCGTCGTCCGAACTGATTGTCGATCTCCTGCCCGAAGTGCAACAGGCAATCGACGACATTCGGGCGCAGTCGCGAGGCAACGTTTTATTGGTCGAATGCAACGGTGCCTTCGGCTACAGCACGATCCAAAGCGCCATCAACGCCGCCGTGGATGGCGACACCGTTGTGGTGTTTCCTCGCAACTTCGCCGGCATCGATTGCACCAGCGATGCCTATGTAGAAGGCCTCAGCATTGGCAAAAGCATTACGGTCCAAAGCCTGATCCCTACTGATTCCGACTATGTAGCTCACACGATTATTGATCCAAATTATGTTTACGGTCTTGCTGTTTATTTTCACGGAGGTATTGATAAATCCCTCACCGTAAATGGTTTCACTATTACTGGAGGAGGAACTGGAATCTGGTCTAAATTCGGAAGTACGTCCGTCCTGAATTGTGTTGTGACCGGTAACTCCCGGAGAGGAATTTACTGCTACCAAACCAACCTGACTGTTCAAAATTGCAGAATTGAAGAAAATCAGGTGCCGGTAAACGATATTTATGGAAACGGTGGAGCGATGGCAATCACAGCGGGAAGCAATGCAACGATTTCCGACTGCACTTTCCAGAACAATCAAGCAGCGGGCCAAGGAGGCGCCATTTACTTCTATCCAGACTCGCCTACACCGGATATATTCACTCTATCTATTTCCCGTTGCGCATTCTCAGGCAACTCTGCTGTCGCAGGGGGGGGTATCTACTGTTCTGGTGGTCATGCGACGATCCAGAATTGCACGATCAACGGCAATTCCTCAAATCAGGGTGCAGGGATGTCTTTTGATCACAGTTCCCCAGTGATTGAGAATTGCAAGATATTTGGTAATGCATCGATTATTCCCTGGTCAGGCACCGGCGGAGGGATTGGCAGTCAATACAGTTCTGTGTTCGTCACTGACTGTATAATCGCTCATAACATAGTCGGAGATGGTGGCGGTGGCATAGCCAGCAATCATGGCAATCTCACGATAGTAAATTCTACTATTGCACAGAATCAAAGCGCAACTGGCGGAGGAATACTCTCCGGTTTCGATGATATGACTGTGACCGACAGCATTTTGTGGGGCAACATTGCTCCTCGTGGTTCACAGATTTACGATACTCAAAGTTTCCCAAGCATTACTTACAGTGACGTGCAGGGCGGATGGGACGGCGTTGGCAACATCAACGCCGATCCGTTGTTTGCCGCCGATGGGTATCACCTACAGCGACGTTCCCCGTGTCGCAATGCCGGTGATCCGGCGTATGTACCGTCACCCGGTGAGACCGACATTGACGGTGAAATGCGGGTCTATGGTGGTCGCGTGG
>CAIVHJ010000302.1 GCA_903905665.1 uncultured Phycisphaerales bacterium | reverse complement strand
GCTTCCCGATCACGTCATCGGTCATTTGGTGGTCGGATGGATTTATTTTCAGAAAGGCATTTTGGCGCCGGGGCAGAAACACTATGATCGGGCGACCGAATTATTGCTCAAGCCTTCTTTGCGGGAAACGTTTGGCAAATATCTGACCTGGGACCATCCGATTATTAACGATTATCACCGGAATGTTTCCCGACGAAAGACAATTCAATCTGACGCGGATACTTTGTTGACTCGCGTATAGTTTTGTATGGAATCGGATGACTCATCCCCAAATCATCGTCGTGACGTATCACTACATTCGTCCGATCGACCTGGAACGATGGGGCGGCCTGCACCCGCTGCAATCCGACGAGTTTGAGCGGCAACTGGACTTTCTGGAAAGCGTGGGTCGGATTATTCGTCCTTCGGAAATTCGAGATTTTTCGGGGTCGGGCCACGGAATCATTCTGACGTTTGACGACGGGACGCTGGATCACCATGAAGTGGTTTTTCCGACACTGCGACGGCGTGGAATTTCGGGTCTGTTTGGGATCATATCGGGGCCGTGGGTATCGGGAGAGATGCCCAACGTACATATCATTCACTGGTTAACGTCGCAAAAGCGGGACGAAGAAATCTGGCAGGCGATGGTCGGGCGATTTTCAGAGCGGAGCCTTGGGGATATTGAGGCGGCGCGGGGGACGTATCCACGGGATGGTCTTTGGCGAGCGCGGGTGAAATACAGTCTGAACTTTGCGCTCGCTCTGGATGAGGCGACTGAGTTCTTGCATCGTCAAATATCGGAAATGGGGTGGTCGTGCGAGCGTTTGATTTCGCAGTGGTACGTGAATCGGGATCACATTTGTGAGATGGCGGAAAAGGGGATGGAATTTGCGGTACATGCGCATCGGCACGTGGCCTATCAAGGTCCGCCGGAGGGATTCCTCGATTGCGAGGTTGTACCATGCGAACGCTATTTGACCGATCTGCTGGGGCAGGTGCCGGTGGATTACATTGCGGCTTTTGGGGGAACGAATGCAAAAGGGGAAAGTGTTATTGAACTGGAGCCTGTGTTGAAACGTCGTGGATATCGTGCCGCCTATCTGACGCAGCGAGGGGTGCAGGCGGTCGGGGCGAGCGATTTTTTCATCAAGAGGATGGATGCGGTGGATTTACCCCCGCGAAAACCGGCGGATGAGTTGATAAGTCTGCTGGGGTAGAGCAAACCTTTCACTTCACTTCAAGATATTTCAGGACGCTGGTGAGATCCCGAAGAACGTCCAGCGTAACCGTCAAAGAGGCGGAGTCGCCCACTTTGGGTGTGACCGCCGCAGAACCCGAATCCGTTCCATACCAGATACGACCCGCCCGTCGCCGGCCCCGGAATTCCTTGGGTTTTTGCCGACGGGTCCTGGCGATTCGGGGATCTTTCAGGAATAACCGGGCCAATGTTTTTTTGGCGCGTTCGGATCGGAGCGTTCGTGCGACCGTAATTTTCACTTTGCTTCCGGGGCGAATGTCTTTCATGTGAATCTCTCTTGCTACTAAAAACTATCTCAACACTCTTTGTGGCACCGGCTTCCAGCCGGTGGATCACAGGCCAGAGGCCTGTGCCACGCTTTTGAGATAGTTGCTAAACCCTCAATCTGGGTGAAATCGCAAACCACATACTTTAACGAAAACTCCCCGGTTTGCCAAGCACCGTGTTTCGGCGTCTTGTCAGGTCCGTAACCGTTTGTTATATTACTGAGTCTGTAATTTGTTCGATCTAATTTCAGGGGGATGGTGAGTTATGCCGCGAGTTTGTCATTATACCGGAAAGAAAACGCGATTCGGGCGCAGCATCGCCCGACGTGGAAAAGCCAAATATCTGGGCGGAGTCGGCGTAAAGACCACCGGCATCAGCCATCGAAAATTCAAACCCAACATTCAGACGGTCCGGGCGGTAGTCAACGGCAAGGTGATGCGAGTGAAAGCGTCAACCAAGGCGATCCGTATGGGCCTGGTCGTTAAACCCATGAAGCGCATCCGGCCCACCATCGCCGAGGTACCCGCCGCCACCTGACGGGACGCATGGATTGATTCGATCGTTGAGAATCTACGACCACTGGCCTGTAACCGGTGGTCGTTTTTTTATTCTTGCATCTCGCCGGTTTCCCAGTTGAGATTGATTTTTTGGCAGATTCGGCGTGCTTCATCCTGTGTGAGGTGGACGAGTTCGTTGATGGCATAATGAGGAGGTTCTCCGCGGGCGGCGGAGATCAGCGCGTCCAAAATGGCTTCGTTGACTTCCGCCAATT
>CAIVHJ010000301.1 GCA_903905665.1 uncultured Phycisphaerales bacterium | reverse complement strand
TGACAGAAGTCCAGAAGGGCCTGAATGAACTGGTGAATCACGTCGGCGGCCACCCCCTTGATCATGTCCGCCGGTTCCAGACCCTGTTCGTCAATCATCTGGTTGGCCAAGGAGACAATCATTTCCTCCGCCTCCGCTGCGTTCGCCACGATGAGAGCCGCGAGGACGTCCATCGCATCTACCGCCTGCTCGCACTCGGTACCTTCCTGTTTCACCGCTCGGGCCGAGGTGGCGCCGAAGTAGTTCATGAAATCACCGACTTCAAACGACATGGTCTGTTCCCCGATGAGCGCGTTGCTGATTCGGGCGGTCACGTAACCGCTCTCGGGGTCGTAATCCAGTTCGTGCGCACCTCCATGGGTGACCACCATGGTGGGAACGATCTGATCTCCGACTCGATCGAAGCCGAGTTGCAAACCGTCCTGACCCGCCACGGTTTTGATGAACGTGGGATCATTCGGATCCAGGCCCAACGTGTACTGATTTCCATCATTTGCGATGACCCCGCCGTCGAGCGGGTCCGCTCCTGTCCCGTTTTGATACGTGGCCGGCGAATCCCCACCGCAGCCGATCAAAGCCGCCATACCCAAGATCGACATCAATGCAAAACTGCTTACCATCCACAAAGACCACCGCATGTTTTTTCCTCCACAAAAGATTCCTGTTAGATCAGTTAATTGAACGATTACGGAACACGACCATTCTATACCGACCCACAAGACCGACAAGGGCCCAAGTCGGGTCGGGGTCACCTCAACTTTATCCCTTTGGGTCCCATTGAAAAGGAGATTGAATTCATATCGGATATCCAACAGGCAACGGATCAATCTTTTTCAGCGTCTGGTAAATTCAATCATTCGTCGAAACCTCATGTCCCGCTTGTTGCTATATTTTGTTGACACCTGGAATGGGCAGACACACTGGCATTGGCGAATAATCACGCACCGTCGAAATACGATTCTTCACAGGTCCTGCAATGGGCAGAGAATTGCCTGATCGGGCTGTGGAGGTTACTTTTACTGAAATGCACAGATCATTCTGACACGTTGCTCGACACGCGCGTGGCAAAGGTGCGGGCAGTTGCGATGATTTGTTGCGAAGACGGCATCGACTGGACCCGTGCCCAAAAAACCAACATCGAGACGAGGATACGATATGACCATACATCTGATCGAGAACGCAGTGGGACGCCCGGTACCTGCTGAGATCAACGGTCAAGCGGCGGTTCCGTATATGGGGATCGGGAAATTTCGGCCGACGGGTTGCAAAGCGGCTCCGCCGATCCGAACGTGCGCGGATTATCCACAAGACGGCAACAAGGTGATCGCCGATGCCCCGTCGCAGGGCGGTGGAGATCGAGCCAATATCGAAGCGTTGAAGACCTCGCTAAAAAAAGCCGGATTGCGCGACGGAATGACGATTTCGACGCATCATCATTTTCGCAACGGCGACAAAGTGGCGGTCCCGTTGTTCGAAGCAGCCGCCGAGTTGGGAGTGAAGAATTTGCGATGGTTTCCCAGTGCGGCGTTTCCGTGTCATGCGCCCCTCATCAAGCATCTCGACAGCGGAGTGATTCACCATATTGAAGGCAGCTTGAACGGCCCGCTGGGAGATTACTGCGCCACCGGAAAAATGCGAGGCATGGGTGTGTTGCGGTCGCATGGAGGGCGTTATCAGGCGATCCAGGACGGGGAGGTACACGTCGATATCGCCGTCATTGCGGCGCCGACGGCGGACCCGTTCGGGAACGCCAACGGCGTGGTTGGGCCGAGCGCCTGTGGATTGCTCGGATTTGCGCTGGCGGATTCGCAATACGCCGACCACGTCATCGTCGTGACGGACCATCTGATTCCGTTCCCCTGCATTCCGTGGCAGATTCAGGGAAATTGTGTGGACCAGGTCGTGGTCATGGACTGCATCGGGGACCCCGCCAAAATCGTTTCAGGAACCACTGAAATCACAAAAAGCCCCGATCGATTGCTGATCGCCGAATATGTGGCGCGGTTTGTGCGGGATGCGGGATTGATGAAAAACGGATTTTCGTTTCAGGCAGGGGCGGGGGGGACGACGCTCGCGTTTGCGATTTATCTCAAGGAGATGATGAGGCAGGCGGGCGTCAAAGCCCGATTTGTTCGCGGCGGGAGTACGAAATATCTGGTCGAGATGCTCGAGGAGGGGCTTACCGATTACATTCTCGACGGTCAGACGTTCGATCTCAACGGGGTTCGGTCCATGCGCGACAATCCGCGTCACAAGGACACCAGCCCGTTTACCAGTTACAACTATCATGGCAAGGGGAATTTTTCATCGATGGTGGACGTCGCCGTGCTGGGTGCGACGGAAGTGGACGTGAATTTCAATGCCAACGTCGTCACGCATTCCGACGGACGATTGCTGCACGGGATCGGCGGATGGCAGAATTGTTTGTTCGCCAAATGCACGATCCTGGCGGTTCCGGCGATGCGCGATCGCATTCCGGTGGTGATGGATCAGGTGACGACGATCTGCGGCCCCGGGGAACTCATCGACGTAGTCGCCACGGAGCGAGGAATTGCCATTAATCCCATTCGAACGGATTTGCTCGAAGCC
>CAIVHJ010000300.1 GCA_903905665.1 uncultured Phycisphaerales bacterium | reverse complement strand
TCCGACGGCATCAGGTCCGGTGTGAACTGAATCCGTGAAAAACTCAGCGACAGCAGATTCGACAGCGTGCTGATGAGCATTGTCTTGGCGAGTCCGGGAACCCCCTCGAGGATGCAATGCCCCCGACAAAACAGCATCAACAGCAGTTCCTCGATCACGCGATCCTGCCCGACGATCATCAACGCCAGCTGCTCCCGTATCGCCCGATAGGACTGATTCAGTTTCTCAAGAGCCACAACGTCGTCTGGGCTGCCGGCTGAAGACAAGGGTGTGTCCGACATGAATGCTCACGTCCTTTCAAACAATGGAACCCGCAATGCCGCACGAAGGACCCGATGCAGAGACCTTATTTCAACACATCACGTCAATTCTCCCCCGCACCCCCCAGGGTGTCAACAATTGAGGGGCCTGCCCCCGATTCCTTGACTTTTTCACCATCGTGAGATACAAGATATTGCTCAATTCCCATGAACTCAGGACCGAGCAGGTACTCAGTTGGTCGTGCCGAACGGTCATCGAGGAATTGATGGAGGGGCCGTGTCCCCGAACATTCGTAAAGGTAATTGAAGCGTTCGCCTTTTTCTTGTCTCTTGTTTCTAGTATCGAGGTTCCTCATGCGCCGACCATTTGTCGTAGGCAACTGGAAAATGAACCTGAATCTGGCGGATGCCAAAAATCTGGTCCGTCGGCTGGATCATGAAACCGTGGGAATCCACAATGTGGATCGGGGCGTCGCTCCACCGGCGCTGTTGATTATTCCTTTGCGACCGGAATTACAGGACACCAGAATCCTGTTGGGCGCCCAAAACATGTACCACGAACCGAAGGGAGCGTTCACGGGTGAAATTTCGGGACCGATGCTCGTCGATGCCGGATGCCAGTTTGTGATCATCGGACACAGCGAACGGCGTCAGCATTTCGGCGAAGACGGTCCGCTTTTGCAGAAAAAAGTCAAAGCCGCTCTGGATATCGGCCTAGATGTGATCTATTGCATCGGCGAGACGCTTCAGCAGCGCGACGGCGGCGAGACCAACGGCATTCTTGTGCGACAACTGCATGAAGTCTTGATCGACGGGTTGGACTGGAAACGGATCACCATCGCCTATGAACCCGTCTGGGCGATCGGCACCGGCCGCAATGCCACTCAGGATCAGGCGCAGGAAGCGCATCAGCACATTCGCCTCTGGCTCAAAAACAAGTACGGTCCCGACGCGGCATCCCAGATGCGGATTCAGTACGGTGGAAGCGTAAAAGCCTCTAACGCCAAGGAACTGATGAACATGCCGGATATCGATGGAGCGCTGGTGGGTGGCGCGAGTCTCGTTGCCGACGAATTCATCGCCATCGTCCGTGCGGCTATTCCAAAATAACTTGCGTTTCTTGTGTCACGGGATCTGATACGCACAGGTCCATTATGAATGGGTAACGCATAACGGGATCGAGAGTGTTTTTAATAAAAATGGGGATGTGTTCCATGTTGGGTTATACAATCGCTCAGTTTTTTCTGGCGTACGGGATTTTGCTGATCTGCTTTTTGCTGGTCGTGGTTATTTTGTTGCAAAAAGGACGCGGCGGCGGACTGGCGACGGCATTTGGTGGTGGTGGAGCAACGGCGTTCGGCGCCAAAACCGGCGACGCCTTTACGTGGTTCACGATCGCTTTTGCCACGATTTTTCTTTTGTTGACCATTGTCGGCAACTACGCATTTGATTTGTCCGCCAAAATAAAGCCAAAACAGGCACAGCAGGCGACCCAGACGATTCCGACAACGGGAACTAAGCAAGTTCAGATTCCTGTAACTCCGAGTGGAGAAACGCCCGAGGGCGCGGAAGCAACTCCCAATCCGTCCGAGGAGCCTTCGTCGGATTCGGCGCCTCCAGCCCCAACGGGAAACAAGACGGAAACGGGTTCCGATTCGTCAGCGGAGAAACCGCCGGTTGGAAAACCAACACCACCGGAAAAACCACAACCTCACGAGTAATTGTTGATTTCATGATTCTATCAATGACGGGTTTCGGGTATGCAGAAGTAGCGGAGGAGGGCCGTCACTACGCTCTGGAAATCCGAAGCCTCAATAATCGCTACTTCAAAGCTTCCATCAAACTCCCCGATTTCCTGCAGTCATTCGAGGGGGAGATCGAAAAACTGCTCCGATCCCGTCTCAATCGCGGAAGCGTTTATTACGCCCTTTCGGTTCGTTCCACAGCCGCCGAAACACCACTCAAAATCAATCTTCCCCTGCTGCAAGCCTACGTGAACCAGCTGGACGACTTGAAGACGAAAACACAGGACGTCGTGATTGATCTGTCCGGCTTGTTGGAATTGCCGGGGGTGTGCGATTTGTATGAATCTGCACCGGGACCGCGCGAACAGTTCTGGGCGTTACTCGAACGTCTCTCGAGCGAAGCCGTGGATCGGCTGATCGACATGCGGCAAAAAGAAGGACACGCGCTGGCGGCCGATTTGCTCAAACATACCACGCGGATCAGCGAACTCTCGCACAGCATCGCGCAGCGGGCCCCTCTGGTCGTGGAGGAGTATCAGGGACGGCTCCGCATCCGGGTGCAACAACTGCTCGCCGACGTACAACAGGACGTCCACCGCGACGATCTCCTGCGCGAAGTGGCGCTGTTCGCCGAACGATGCGACATTAGCGAAGAACTGGCGCGACTCGAAAGCCACGTCAGCCAGTTTGAACAACTCTGCCGCGAAGGGGATCACGTCGGCCGACAACTCGAATTCATCGCGCAGGAAATGCTCCGCGAAGCCAACACCGTCGGAAGCAAAGCCTCCGATGCCACCATCGCCCGCTCCGTCATCGAACTCAAAACCCTCATCGACCGCCTCAAAGAACAAGTCCAAAACGTCGAGTGAAGTGCAAGAGTGGCCACGCCTCGTTTCTTCTTTAATTTCTTCGGACGGAAGTCAGATAATGCCACAATTGCGGCGGCTTGCCCATCAAGTGAGAGATATGATAATTCAAAACGTCCAGAACACTCCACGGTGATACGTTCGCCCAATCGTTTGAACCCAGCACGCGTGCGACAGTGGGATGGACCGGATATTTTTCCGGCTGATTGGATTCGCAGTCGCGGCAGAGGAATCCGCCCTGATGCGATGAAAAATACACTTGTCCCGTGTCGGTAGCGATCAGTTCCCGTTTGCACGAAATGCAAAGGCCCGCCTGAGGCCAATAGCCGACTTCCGTCAACATCGCACGCAGATACAAACACAAATCCACAATCGGGTCCGATGAAATGCAGATTCGGTCGAGCAGTTGAACCAGTTCATCGAACAGAATCGGATGGGGGTCGTCATCGGCGGTGAGTTCGGACGCGATTTCGGCGGCGTATTGAGCCGAATAAAGTCGCAGCAGACTCTCGCGGATTCCCGTGGACGGCCGGTCCTGCTTCCATTCCGTCAACGTAGAAAGGTTTCGCTCGCGATCAGATCGTGCCGACCAGACGACGCGACCGATTTCGAGCAGATCGATCGCCGGCGCAAATCGGGTCTTCGTCCCCCGCTTAATGCCTTTGGCGATGACACGCACCTTGCCGTGCTCGCGAGTGAACAACACCAGAATCTGCGAGGTTTCCGAATAATCAAGCCGTCGCAACACTACGGCGGTATCCGACAAAAGCGCCATACCCCATAGCGTACCTCCACAGCGGTTCGGCGAAAAGGGATTCGGTCGAATGGCATGAAGTTAACGTGCATCTCGATCCGCTCCAACAGTTCTTCTTCTATAAAAATCTCTTGGTTTGGTGAGCCGGCTATAGGTTTTAGGGCGACGTTTGACGCGTCTGGGTTCGATGCGATCGGGTCGATGGGGTATGGGGTCGGCGGCGATCCAGGCCAGGAGTTGCTGAAACAACTTTGCTCCCGATAGGTTCGCCCGACTCGGTTGCAGCAATAGTCGCGGGAAGATGAACCGGATTCGATGAAGTGTTCCGGCCAAGCTGAGACGGTGCAGGTCACGCCCGTGTTGCCTTGCGGCTTCCCACATCAGAAGACGAATCAGATTGTAGGCCAGCAGATGCATGATGATTTCTTTCAGAACGACATCACGACTCTTGCCGTGCAGCATGTCCATACCCAATTGAGTTTTAAGGCTCCGGAAATTGAGTTCCGCCGTCCAACGATCCCGATAGAGCCTCCGAATTTCGTCGGCGGGATATTGAATGGGGTCCAGCAGTGTGGTCGCTACGACGACCGTTCGGCTGCGAAAACCGCGGGGCGCATTCGTCATCCGAATCAGGCGGATGGCAAGCGTGGGGGGTAACGTCTCAAAGGTTTCTTGATCAATCCCCATGGAGGGCCACCAGGAGTGGGGTCTTGGCCAAAGGACCCGCCCATCGTCGTACCCCAGCCGTTTCACCCGGCGAAAATCACAGCACCGCCGTTGATGCAGGCGAAAGACGCTGTTCACCCCCAACTGTTGTAAACGAGCCATGTCGACATAATTACAGTACGCCCGATCCGCCAATACCACATCCCCGGCTTGAAAATGATGCCACCGATTGCGAAAGAGGGTAATCTCGTGAGGTCTGAGGGTATCGATCGCTACGTCGAGGATCGCGCCCGTTGTCCAACAGAACAAGGCCACGAACTGGGCAATGGGAAACCCGCATCCTGCTTTCTGGCAATGCTGAGGAAAGGCGCGTTGCAAATCCGGGGTGTCGGGCATGCTCACATTGGAACCGTCCACCACCCACACGCGGCATCCCCGCCAACTCGTCGTCTGCTGGACCAGATCCCTCATCTGTCCGGCAACGTGTCCCAACAAACTCCTCATCGCTTCTCTTGGAAATCGCCGGCGGGCCTGGCAAAAAGCCGTCGGATCCGCAGACGGAAGATCCGTTCGTTCCTGAATCGCCAGTTGGGTCAGAAGAATCGCCACGGCAGATCGCAACGTCTTGGAGCCATCGAGGACTTGCAACAAAAACGCGAGGACCGTCAGGGTGGGTGACCAAAATGATTGTCGCCAGGAATAACGAGCCTCTCGGCACAAACCTTCGATCCACGACGAAGATAAAACCTCTTGAATGATACCCCCCGAAAGTAAACCTTCCTTGACAGGTCGCTTCCAATGCGCGATGTTACTCATCCATGAGCCTCCCGTAGTGTGTTGGTTTGCTTCAATCACAAAACAACATTATCTCAGGAGGCTCTTCTTCGCGCCACCACACTAACCAAAAGGCCTGGAATAACTTCCGCTTCGCTTCATGCCATTCGGGATTCGGACAATTCGGGAAACTCTGGTTCTGTTCCACGCCCTTTGTTGTTTTGCTCCCCCCCGGTTGAAATTAAATCTCATGCCAAAAGTCTTGTGCCCGATGGAAAAACCCTAAGGGGGTCTGGGCGGCATCCAGTTGGTTCAGAAAACGCAGGCCATGACTCACCAAGTCGAATGGTTCTGCGAAGCGATGAAATCACTCTACGACAAGGGGTTACCCGATATTTCAGGATTTGAAACCGTTGGATGATCTTTTGATTCTTGTTCCCAGCGTTGCTTCCATCCATTGACGGATTCGACGAATCGATGCAAACATTGACTGTCTCTGAAGTAATTTCTGGGAAATGATTCAAGAATCATTCCGTGAGGTGATAACAACGTGATACCTCGCGTCCTAAAATTCCATTTCGCATTTCCAATTTCGTTCCATGAATATTGTGTCAGCTCACCATAGCGCTTGATGACAATCAAACCGTTCGGAGTCACGACCACTTTGGGAAAACGAATATCCAAAACCACATGATACGACCCCCAAAGCACCTTGAGCCAAAGAAGTCCGAGGACCACAACAAAGAAGATTCGATAATCTGACGATATCCACGGCCAAATATTCAAGAGCACAAATGATACCATACAAGAAAGGATAAGACGGAATATGAGAAATGGATAACTTGCCTGAAATACTTCGCAATTCTTATTGTAATCAAGTCCACATTCGGGGCAGCGATGGATATCGGGAAGACCCTCAAGAGAGTATTTACAATGAGGACATTGGTTGATACGGGAGATACTCATGAGGAACTGCGGCTGAGAGGAGTTGAACCTCCACTCCCTTTCGGGAACAAGGACCTGAACCTTGCGCGTCTGCCAATTCCGCCACAGCCGCAGAAAACAGTTTCGAAGTTCAAGAGTTCAGGAGTTTAAGAGTTTAGGGGTTATTTGTCCAGATGTTCCACTCCTGAACTTCGTAACTCCCAAACTCCTAAACTCTCCAACTCTTGAACTCTCTTTAGATGATGCTTCGTCCGCCGTCGATGTTGAGAATCTGACCGGTGATGTAGGGAGATTCGACCAAGAATCGGACGGCACCGGCGATGTCCTGCGGAGTGCCCTCGCGTTTGAGCGGAACGCTATCGACCAGTTGTTGGCGCAGGTCGATGGGGTAAGAATCGGGGAAGACGGCGATTCCCGGCGCGACGGCGTTGACACGGATGGCCGGAGCGAGTGATCGTGCGAGTGCGCGGGTGATATAGTCGATGCCGGCTTTGCTGCATCCGTAGGCGAGGTGATGGGGCCAGGGGCGAGCAGCATTGATGTCGGAAAGATTCACGATGCAACCCCCGCCCGACTTTTTCATGAAAGGCGCCACTAATTGGCATAATTTCAACGGCGCACACAAATTGATCGTCAGGGTGTCATGAAATTTCTGGGCCTCGAAATCCTCCAATCGCATTTCCTGAAACACCGAGGCATTGTTCACCAAAACGTCGATACGACTGAACCGTTCCAATGCAAGGTTGACGATGTTTTCAGGTGCTGCCGGGTCGTACAGATCAGCGCAGATCAGTTCGGCGCGGCCGCCGTTTGAACGAATTTCTTTCGCCGTTTGCTCGGCGTCGGCATGGGAGTCGTGATAATGGAGCGCGATATCGTGACCCGCAGTGGCCAGTTCCAGAGCGATCGCGCGGCCGACGCGTTTGGCGGCTCCGGTAATCAGCGCAACCGGTCGATGGGATCGGGTCATGGATTCATCCTCCTGCGGCTTCGTCGTCATCCGGCCGGGATTCATCGGAGTCCGGTTCCATGTAGGCTTTGCGAAGCTCTTCGGGAAGTTTGTGCTGGGTCCACACGTCGTGATGATCGACCGTTTTTTTCTTTGTACGGGTCAAAGATTCACGCCATCTTCGGCCGATAATCCATATCGCCGACCAGCCGAAAACCACCACAACCAGCAAAATCAACAGATACATCAACACCGTGGCCAGCAAACGAATTCTATCCTGCGGCGTGACCGCCAGGATTCCGGATGCCCATTCAAGATCGTTCATTTCATATACCATGGGCAATTCTCACGCGGGTGATACGGAATCGACTGGGACCATTTCGAGAAATTTTCCTTTTGCCCATCGGTCAGGTTTTTGGGTGGAATGATCTGGATGACGAGATATTGATGACCTCGCTGTTTCGTTTTTGGATTTGGCGCTCCCTGATTCATCAATCGCAGTTTGGAACCACCGGCGGTTCCTGGCGGGATCGTCACGGTCGAATGGCCGTCGAGCGTGGGCACGTCGATTTTCGTTCCGAGAACAGCCTCCGAAATAGAGATGGGCACGTCGAGGTAAATATCAAAATCATCACGACGAAAATACGCATGTTCTCCGACATGGACCTTGATGAGGACGTCGCCGCGCTGTCCGTTCGGACCGATCGACCCCTTTCCCGCCAGGCGGATGGTCTGACCCTCACGAACGCCTGCGGGGATTTTTACGTCGAGCGTTTGCTGCTCACCGGCCGGATCGGCGAGAGAAAGTTGAAGCGTCGTTCCGTGGACGGCCTGATCGAACGAAATGGCGGCTTCGGTGGTCACGTCGAGATCGACGGGAGGTTCAGCGGAGGCGCGGCGCCTGCGACCCCGGCCGGAAAACGTCTCTGAAAAATTCTGATCCGCGCCGCCCCCAAATCCGAAATTTCGGAGAATGTCCTCGACGTCGAATCCGGACGGTTCACCTTGTCCGCCGGACCAGGTATAGACTCGCTGACCGCCCGGTGCGGTTCGCCACTCGCCGGCGCGCGTATTGGGATTGAATCCGGTATGGCCGAACTGGTCGTACATTTTGCGTTTTTGGGGGTCTTTGAGGACTTCGTAGGCTTCCTGAACTTCCTTGAATTTTGTTTCGGCGGACTTGTCTCCCTTGTGATGATCGGGATGATATTGCTTGGCTTTTTGGCGATGGGCGCGCTTGATCTGATCATCCGAAGCGTCGCGCGCTATTCCCAGTGTTTCGTAGTAATCCCGTTTGTCCATGCGTTTGAGTTTTGCCTTTGCGTAGCCTTCTGGACCGCTACTCATCGTGTAATGATCTATTCAATTCGTTCCGACTCGAATTTCCATATTATAACCGATCGGTCGGGAAAGGGATGCGTTGCAAAGAAAGCAGGGGTCCAATACGATGAACGAATTGAGACGCCGTCAAATGGTTTTATCGTGGATTTAGAATGGACCAGACGAGAACAATACGGGTGGGATGTGGTCAGTTTCGGGCCTATCCGATGAATCGAGCGGCGAAATCGCTTTCGGCCATCGAACGGATGATAGAGCAAGCCGCCGAGGCGCAACTGGAATTGCTGGTTCTGCCGGAATGTGCGTATCCCGCCTATCTGATCCGGTCCGAGGAAAAATACCGTACGAGCGGGGTCTGGACGAGCCGGCAATACGTCGAATGGTTGTCGGATCAGGCGCGCCGACACCGGATTCATATCGTGAGCGGTTATGTCGAGGATGCCGGAACGCATTTGCACAATTCGGCGATCTTGATCGACGACGGCGGGCAAACGGTCGGAAACTATCGCAAAAGTTTTTTGTGGGACCGCGACAACGAATGGTTCAAGCCCGGCGACGAAGTGCGGGCATTCGATACCCGGTTGGGGCGGATCGGCATGGTGATTTGTGCCGACGCGCGCGTACCGGAAATCATCGCCAAACTGGTCATCGACAAAGCCCAGATAATCGCCATGCCGACCTGCTGGATCAACACCGCGCGCGACGAGGGCGGATTCAGCAATCCCCAGGTAGAATTTCTGATCAGTGCCCGGGCGCGCGAATTCGGAATTCCGTTTGTCTGCGCCAATAAATTCGGCGGGGAAACACCGAAAGTCGGTTACTGCGGCCGGAGTATGATTGTCGAAGCCGACGGACGCGTGTCGGCGGAGGCGCCGGGAAATCAGGAGATGTTGCTGGCGGGTCAGGTGACTCCTGCCAATCCCGACCGCGTTCATTTTCACAATGAACTCTGGGAAAGTTTGCTGGCGTGGGATCAGCCGATTCGACCGAACCCCGTCCGCGAGGAACCGGTCATGGCGGGATTGTGCCCGGGTGAAGACTTGACGGCTCAGGATGCGGATTGGTTCGAGCAGCAGAACGTGTCGCTTCTTTTGGCCAACGGCATCGCCGAGGAAACAACGACGTTTGGTCGGTCTATGACCATTGCCCTGCCGAGTTCAGTCGGCGCGATTCGCAACACGCTGATCGGGCGGATCGGATGCCTCCGGGGGGCGGAATTTGTTCGGCTGGGCAAGTCGCGGTTGCTAGCGCTGGGTGGGGCGGAAGCGATCTGTGTGTTTGATGCGCCGGATGATGTAAAATTGATGCGTGCTCGCGCGGTGGAAAACCGCGTGTTTGTTCTCGCGGTCAGCCGGCAAATCGCCGCCGCGATTGCTCCCAATGGGGACGTGCTCGCTTATTCTGACAGCGGCGACAAGGGCGGATTGATTGTTTCGATCCGCATGACCGACGCCGCCGACAAAACCGTCGCGCCCCACACGGACATCTGGGAACAACGCAGAGTAGAGGTATATCGATAAGAAGATTGTGAACGACCATGAACGAACTCCCAAAAATCTATGATCCCAGGCGCGTTGAACAGCAAATCAACGATCTGTGGCAACAGGGCGATTGCTTCCACCCCGAACCGGACGATCGGCCCGCGGATCAGCGATTCTGCATCGTGATTCCTCCGCCCAACGTCACAGGGGCGCTCCATCTGGGACACGCGCTCAACAACACGTTGCAGGATGTGCTCGTGCGTTGGCATCGGATGATGGGTCATAACACGCTGTGGGTTCCGGGAACCGATCACGCCGGTATCGCCACGCAGGCCGTCGTCGAAAAGCGATTGTTCGAGGAGATAGGCAGAACCCGCCACGACATCGGGCGTGAGGCGCTGGTTCAGCGAATCTGGGACTGGAAAGATCAATACGAAGCCCGAATCATCAACCAATTGAAACTCATGGGTTGCTCGTGCGATTTCAAGCGGACGCGATTCACGCTCGACGAAGGTTGTAGCCGGGCGGTTCGGGAAACATTTTTCCGACTATTCAAAGATGGTTATATCTATCGCGGAAAACGACTGGTCAATTGGGATTGCGAACTGCAAACTGCCGTCGCCGACGACGAAGTTTATCATGAAACCGTCAAAGGAAAATTCTATCATATCAAATATCAGGTGGTAAAAAATCCTGATTGCAGCACAAATAATACCTCGGATAGCACACAGAATTTAGATAGCACCCGGCATGCCGGGTGCTATATGGAAAAAGATATCCCGGATCATTTAATCATCGCCACCACTCGTCCGGAAACCATGCTGGGTGATACAGCCGTAGCGGTAAATCCTAACGATGAACGCTACAAACATCTGATAGGCATGAAGGTTAAACGACCACTAGATGGACGTGAAATCCCGATCATCGCCGACGAACACGCCGATCCGACCAAAGGGACCGGTTGCGTCAAAATCACCCCTGCCCATGATCCGAACGACTACGAAGTCGGCCTGCGTCACAACCTTCCGATGGTCAATATCCTGAATCCTGACGGGACGATCAATCAGAACGGCGGAAAATATGCCGGAATGGATCGGTTTGCCGCCCGTGACGCCGTCGTGGTCGATCTGGAAGCACTGGGATTGATCGAGAAAATCGAGGACCACGAACACGAGGTCGGCCACTCCGATCGCAGCAAATCGATGATCGAACCCTATCTGTCGGACCAGTGGTTCATCAAGATGAGTGAACTGGCGGAGCCGACGCTGGAAGCGGTTCGCAGCGGAAGCGTGCGATTCGTCCCCGAACGATACAAAAGCGCCTATCTCGATTGGCTGGGCGAAAAACGCGATTGGTGCATCTCCCGCCAACTCTGGTGGGGACACCGAATTCCCGTGTGGCTATATCAAATCTCGTACGTTGGGAACGATCCTAATTGCTTCTTTGATAACGACCCTGACGACCAAAAACAATTTCACAAAGCTTGGAATATGATCAACGAACTTCCCAAAGATGTTGCATCATGCAAGCATTTTTCAGAAACCAATGAATTACCTTGGGAAAAAACAAATCCAAATGTCGCAGATATTGGGTCAACTTATGCTGTAACACTATTGGAAGATCACCCAGAAATAATTGAAAAACTCAAAGATGCAAAATACATACAGGATTCCGATGTTCTGGACACTTGGTTCAGTTCGGCGCTGTGGCCGTTGAGTACGCTGGGTTGGCCGAGTGATTCCTCGAACGACGAACGACCAACGACGAACGACGAACGACCAACGACGAACGACGAACGACCAACGACCAACGACGAACGACCAACGACGAACGACAATCTTCTCGATTACTACTATCCGACCAACGTGCTCATTACGTCGCGGGATATCATCACGCTGTGGGTTGTTCGGATGGTGCTCATGGGATTGTATAACGCCAATCAGAAACCATTCCACGATGTATATATTCACCCCAAGATTCTCGATGGGCGCGGGGTGGGCATGAGCAAGAGCAAGGGCAACGGGGTCGATCCGCTCGATATCATCGAGGCGTTTGGCGCCGACGCGATGAGGTTTTGCCTCGCAGGAATGACGACCGAAACACAAGACATTCGTATGCCCGTCAGTTATCGCTGCCCGCATTGTGAAGCACTGACGCCGCAAACCGAAAAAAACATGTTTGGCAAGGACGGTAATCCCAGCAAGGTGCTGGCGTGTTCGCACTGCAAGAAGGAGTTCGCTACTCGCTGGGCAAGCGAAAATGACCAGCAAAGCAAGGGATTGGCGCTGATGGTTTCGGAAAAATTTGAATCCGCCCGAAACTTCAACAACAAACTCTGGAACGCCGCGCGGTTCGCATTCATGAATCTGGAATCATCAGAGCCGCGACCGTCAGGGAGCGGGACGCCACCCTTGCAACTTTCCGACCTGCTCCCGGAAGATCGCTGGATATTGGCGGAACTGTCGGAGGTCGTTCGTCAGGTCAACGCGGCGCTAAAGAATTATCAATATGGTCGCGCGGTTTCGGCGATGCGAAATTATTTCTGGGACTGCCTGTGCGACTGGTATCTGGAGTTGGTGAAGCATCGAATCAGCGAGAACCAGTCGCCGGCGGCGGCGCGACAGGTGCTTGCGTTTTGTCTGGATCAATCGCTGCGACTGATGCACCCTGTGATTCCGTTCATCACCGAGCGACTGTGGCAGCAACTCAACGAAGTCGCACCCCAACGAGGGTTGCCGGGTTTGTTTCATCCGCTCCCTGACGCCCACCAATGGGTTGGCGGTCGCGGCTCTGATGTCGAACCAGTGCTGACGATGGCAAAGTATCCTCCAGAAGACGGGTATTCGGCTCTGGATGATGCGGAAATTCGTGAGACGTTTGAGGATATCCAGCGGGCGACGCGCGCCGTTCGTGAAGCGAGAAACACGGCGGGCGTTGCGCCCAAGGATACGGTTCGGGTCAGTATTCGCACTCGCGCCGAACGAGCGATGCGACTCCGGCACGAGTCGCACATTCTCCGACAAATGGGGGGGATTTCGGAACTGACGGTCGATCCGAACGGAGTTCGTCCGAAAGGGTCCGCGATCAAAATCGTCGGCGAACTTCAGATTTTCGTTCATGATCTGGTCAACGATGAAAAAGAGCGAAAAAATATTGAAAAGAACCTCGTCGGCGTGGGAAAACGAATCGCATCCACCGAGGGAAAACTGAACAACGAGGGATACATTCGGTCCGCCCCGCCGGAAGTGGTGGAAGAAACTCGTCAGATATTGTCCGGATTGAAGGAGGAGAAACGAATTCTGAGTGAAATGTTGCGTTTGCTGAACTGAGATTTTTTCAGCCGTCCGCCGACTGCGTTCGGTGGATTTTTGATGTGGTTCATCCATCTCCGATGCTTTTTTCCTCGATCATTTTAGTAGCGGTGTTGCTGTGTTGTTCCGCGTTTTTTTCGGGCAGCGAGACGGCGCTGTTCAGTCTGACGCGGCATCAACTGCTTCAGTGCAAACAAAGTTCTCATCGGCTGCGGCAAATCACGGCGGAGTTGATGGACGATCCTCGTCGCGTGTTACTGACGCTCCTGATCGGCAACACCCTCGTGAACATTTGGATATTTGCCGAGAGTTACAGGATGGTCGAGAACTTCCACCACGATTACCCTCTGGGGTCTGCGCTCTGGGGTGTGGGAACGATCATTGCCGTGGTGATGGCCGGTGAAGTTCTTCCCAAATTGTTGGCTGCTTCGGCGGCGTATTCACTGGCGCCCTGGTCGGCGCCGATTCTGGCGGTGATTCAAACCTTGCTGACGCCGGTTCGGTGGGTGCTCGATAGTCTGCTCGTCGTCCCCATCACGAGATTGCTGGAAGGTCAGGCGGATCAGCCCACGTCGGAACTGTCCGTCGATGAATTGCAGGAACTCATCGACCACAGCGAAAAGCAGGGAATCATCCGGCCGGACGAGACCGACATGCTGCAGGAGGTGGTGGCGTTGTCGTCGATCTTGGTCCGATCGATCATGATCCCTCGCGTGGACATGGTCGCGTTCGATCTGTCGGGAAACCGCGACGAACTGCTGGACCTCATGCGCCGAAATCGACTGACCAAAATTCCCGTTTACCACAAAGACGTCGATCACCTGCTGGGGTTCATTCACACCCGGGATTTGCACGTGTCGCCCCATCGGTCGCTGAGCGAATTGATCCGACCCGCCCGATTCGTTCCTGAACAGGCGACCGCCGACAATCTGTTGTTTCATTTTCGCAGGACCCACACCCAGTCGGCGATTGTCGTCGATGAATATGGCGGCGTGGCGGGACTGATCACGCTGGAAGACGTGGTCGAACAAATCGTCGGGCCCATCGCCGAACCCGGCGAATCCACTCAGCTGGTCGAACATCCCGCCCCGAACGTGTATCTGGTATCGGGTCGGCTCGATGTGCGATCATGGGACCAGACGTTGGCGACGGCCGGCTTTCAATTCGGTGTGACGACGCTCGGCGGACTGGTGACGGCCCAACTGGGACGATTGCCGCGAGAAGGCGACGAACTCACTATCGGCAACATTTACATGAAGGTGGCGAAGATGAGGGATCGTCGCGTCAGTCAGGTTCTGGTGCAGTTATGGGGGAGGACCGGAACATGATCTGGGTCCTGGTTCTTATGACCGCCGGTTTCGTCGTGTTGTCCGGTTTTTTTGCTGGTTGTGAAACCGGCGCGTACTGCGTGAATCCCGTTCGTCTGCGCGTCCATGCCGCCGCCGGGAGACGCAGTTCAGCGCGGATTCAAATCTTGCTCAAGGACATCCCCGGCATCATCGCGACGACGTTGCTGGGCACGAACGTTTCAAATTATCTGGCGACGATCTGCATGGCGGCCCTGTTGAGTCGCGCCTGGACCGACGTTCCCGATCGGACCGTGGAAATTTACACCCTTGTCCTGCTCACTCCGATCGTGTTTGTTTTTTCCGAAATGGTACCCAAGAATTGGTTCCAGAGGCAGGCGGATGTGCTGATGCCTCGAGTAGGGTTGTGGCTGGTCGTGTTTCATCGCGTGTTTGTCTGGCTGGGGATTGTCCCGCTGCTCAAGGGCTTTTCCCGGCATGTCCTTCGATGGGGCCGCCCCGGCATGAACTGGCCACAGGTGATTCATCCACGGGGTGAATTCGTCGCCCTCCTCAAGGAAGGATTGGCGACCGGTACCATGAGTCACGAACAATCCGAACTGATCGAACGAGTATTGACGCTCGCTCAGGTCAGCGTAGAAAAAATAATGGTGCCCTTGTCCCGAGCGATCATTCTTTCCGAACGAGCCGGTCGGAACGATGTGTTGCAGACGATTTCCAAACACCCTCATTCGCGGTATCCGGTGTATCGACGGCACAATCATGATATTGTGGGAATCGTCGATGCCTACGATTTTTTGGCCGACCCGTTTGCAGAATTCATCGCGCCAGGCGTTCGACCGACCATTCGCATCCGGCTTCAGGCCTCGGCGGCGGCGGCGCTGCGACAAATGCGTGAAGAGCGGCAAACGTTTGGTCTGGTCGAGGATCGCTGGGGCAACTGCGTCGGAATTGTGACGATCAAGGACCTGGTCGAGGAAATCGTGGGCGAACTGGCGGCGTGGTAAATTCCGGGCGACAGGGCACAGAAATAAATGAACATCCCGGTTAAAATATCTCAGTCGGATTTGATTCGTAAGCATAATTGAAAGCGAAACGCACTGATAAAGAAATGGACCACCGATGCGAATTCTTGTCGTCGTTCGGCACGTTCCCGATTCCAGCGCCACGCTCCGGGTCTCGGCAAACGGTTCCGCCGTCGAGCGAACCGGATTCAAATGGGTCATGAACCCGTTTGATGAATATGCCGTGGAATGGGCGGTGCAACTTCGGGAAAAGTTCGGGGGCGTGGAGGAAATCGCGGTTCTTGGAGCGGGGGATTCCGGCGGCGTCGAAGTCTTGCGTACCGCACTGGCTATGGGCGCCGATCGAGGCATCGCCATCACCGGAGAATCTATTTTGTCGCCTGACGCGCTGGTCCAGACCCGCCTGTTCGCATCAGCCATCCAGCGAGAACCAAAAGAGTTTGATTTGATTCTGTCCGGCAAAACGTCGATTGACTGGGATTCCACTGATCTGGGCCCGGCGTTAGCGGAAGTCTTTCAGCGTCCTCACGTCAGCGCGGTCAATTCCATGGAGTCTTTTGACGGACGTCGGTTCACGCTTCACCGAAACATTGAAGGCGGTGAGGAGATCGTTCGATGTGCTCTCCCGTGCGTCATCACGTGCGACAAAGGATTGGTGATCCCGCGATACCCCACTCTGCCCAATCTGGTCAAAGCCCGAAAGAAGCCGCTCGATATGATCCACAGCGAAGAACTCTCAACTTCTGAACAAATGACGCAGAGGATTGCGCCGGAACGACTGGTCTCGCCACCGCCACGTCCTCCCTGTCAATTCCTGGAGGGGACTCCTCAGGATATGGCGCGCGAAGTCGCCAGGATTCTCCACGACCTGAACCCGTCGCGGATTGATTGACATGCGGTGCTCCCAGTCGATACGTGTGGATAGGCGATCAACGGATTCGATCTGCAAGGAGTTTTGTCGGCCATGACGACGGATGTGGTGATCATCGGTGCGGGTGCGGCGGGGTTAATGACGGCGATATGGGTCCGGCGATTTCAACCCGACCGATCGGTCGTCGTGCTGGAAGGCGGCGAAAATCCCGGTGCCAAAATCCTGATTTCCGGCGGAGGACGGTGCAATGTCACCCATCGCGTGGTCACCCCGCAGGACTACAATGGCGGAAGTCGAAATACGATTAAACGAATACTATCCGCTTTTTCCGTCGAACAGACCATCGCGTTTTTTCGTGAGATCGGCGTCGATCTGCGTGAAGAAGACGGCAAACTGTTCCCCGTCACCAATCGAGCAAAGACCGTCCTCGATGCAATGCTGGCGGAACTTCAGCGCCTCAACGTTCCTATTCTCACCCGGCGCATCGTGATCGACATCATCCGAAAACCGGATTCTTTCTCCATCATGACATCCCAGGACGAGTTTGAAGCAACCCATGTCGTGTTAGCCACGGGCGGGTTGTCATTTTCCGAGATCGGCAGCGACGGTAGCGGTTATGCGATTGCTCGACAGTTCGGCCATGCGATCATCCCGACGACACCGGCTCTGGTTCCACTTGTTCTTCACGGCACATTTCATCGACCGCTGACCGGGATTTCACATCCCGCCGAACTGACGCTGAAATCCGACGGCGCCAAACCTGTTCGCTGCCTCGGTCCGCTGCTCTGGACCCACTTCGGAATCAGCGGACCCGTCACGCTTGATATGTCCCGACATTACCTGCGGGCGCGACTTGAAAACCGAAATCCGAAACTCGAACTGAACTTTGTACCCGGTCACGACGCCGGTTTACTCGATCATGCCTTCACGACCGGCGCATCCGATCATCCTCGCGTGTCGCTGCAAAAATTCGTCAGTCGGTGGATCCCCGAACGACTCGCTCAATCGCTGCTGTCACACATGGACATCGACGGCTCGATCCGTCTCTGCCAATTGCCCAAACCCATCCGACGTCGCATCGTGACCAACCTTCTTTCTTTCTCCCTCGACGTAAAAGACTCTCGCGGTTACAACCACGCCGAAGTAACCGCCGGTGGAATCCCCCTGTCGGAAATCAACCCTTCGACGATGGAATCCCGAAAACAACCGGGATTGTATCTCGTGGGTGAAACGCTCGATGCCGACGGACGAATTGGTGGATTCAACTTTCAGTGGGCCTGGTCCACCGCCACAGTGGCCGCCCAATCGCTCGCGCAAAAACTTCGATGACCCCGGTCCTCCCCCGCACTCGTCATCCTTCGGCCTTCAGGAGGCAAACAACGGTAAGTCATGTTGTCTTTCGGTGCTTGCGAAGCAAATCGACAACATGTTGTATCCTGCCGGAAATCGGGGCGGAAAGTTCCATGGTTTTTTCGGTAATGGGGTGCACGAATTTGATTCGATAGGCGTGCAAGGACTGATGGTCAATCAGGGGTTCGGTAGGGCCGGAACCGGTCAGGTCTTTTTCGCTGAACAGATGGCCGCCATAAGTCGTGTCGCCCATCATGGGGTGGCCGATGTAGGACATGTGGACGCGGAGCTGGTGGGTTCTTCCGGTCTTGGGCATAAGTTCGACGAGCGTGAATCCGCGGAATCGTTCTATCACGCGATATTGAGTGATGGCCTGCTTGGTCACGATCGGAAGCGTTCGTTTCCCCGGAACCATGTAGCGATCCTTGATGGTCGAGTGAGCGGCGAGAGGAGCGTCGATGATGTCCTGATCGAGCTGAACCTCGCCTTCAACGACCCCAACATAGGTTTTCTGAACGGTTCGGCGTTCAAACTGGAGCGACAGCCGCCACAGGGTCTCTTCGCATTTGGCGATCAACATAACGCCGGTCGTGTTCTTGTCGAGTCGGTGAATAATTCCGGGTCGAGTGGGATCGTCGCCCGTGGCAAGGGTTCTGCCAAGGTGATGAACGACGGCGTTGGCGATGGTTCCGCCCTGTGAAGGTTTGGCGGGATGGCAGATGATTCCCGCCTGTTTGTTGATGGCAAGCAGATGATCATCCTCATAAAGAATGTCCAGAGGAATATCCTCGCCTCGGATGTCGGTCGGTTCGGGCGGGGGAACCCACAGGTCGATGACGTCGCCGGCGTCGGGTTCATAACTGGCTTTCGTGGGTTTTCCGTTAACCGTGATGGCGCCTTGTTTGATCAGCCGTTGAATCGTCGTTCGGGAAATGTGCTTCACGCGGTTTTGAAGGTATTTGTCCAGTCGGCGGCCCGGCAATCTTCGCCGAATTCGGATGACCACGCGTTCGACGTCGCCCTCGTCCGGTAAGGACTGCCGCTCGATTTCGGATTCCTCGTCGGCAGAAAGAATTTCAGCACGATCGGGATCAGTCATGGTCTGAGGGTTCGGTTGGTTTCTTTTCGGGTGCGGGTTCCGAAGACGACGGTTCGGGAATCGCAGGAGTTTCAGTGGACCCGGCAGGTGGATTGATCGTTCCGACCGGAGGCGTTGGTCCGGGCAAAGACGTTTCGCCTGCCGCCGAGGGTAGAGGAGCCTCGGCCAACTCGATCGGCGTCCAGAACGATTCAGACTGAATGGCGTTAAGTCGTGCCAAAGCATCCGTCTGAATCGGACTGCCCAACAAAGCGGGATTGTCACGAATTTGCTCGAGATAGGCTTCGGCTTGTGTTTTGTGCTGTGGGTTTCGATCCATCAGAAACCGGTCCATTCCAATCTGGGCCAAAGCATTGAGGGCAGCGGCCTGAAACACGGGATTGGAACCGTTTTGCTCCTGCAGGATTTTGCTATAGCGTTCGGCCTGATCGAGGAGTTTCTTCTTGGACTCGACATCGGGCGCCAAAACCGCCTGTTGCAGGTTGAATTCCACCAGCATCCACGTGGCCCGCGCGCGGATTTCGGGATTGCGTGTGGCATTGCGAAGGCTGTCCCAGTTCAAAACCGCATCCTGAATCCAATTGGAATTTTTGGCCTGCTGCATCAACAACTCCGCGGGATTAAAATCCCGGGCGGTGTTGTCGTAAGCTTGCCAGTCCGCCTGCTTCGCTTGCTGCGACGTCACGCCATACACAATGCCCGCACCCACCCCCGCAACCACCAGCAGGCCCAGCACGATCATCATACCGGCGTGCAATTCGGCGTATTCGCGGACGCGTTCCAGATAGGCCCCCAGTTCGTTCGTTTTCAACTCTTGTCGTCGTCGTGATTTCATGGAATTTACTTCTTCGGAGCCTCAAATCCGGGGGATCCCCCGTCTTCCGGCATAATCATGACCTGGACCCGAACGACGCTGCTGCCGAAGCCGCTCGGCCGCGTGATCGTAATGTTGCACGATTCGGATCCCTTGATAAATTTCAGCGACTGCACACCCTCGACGTTTCCGCCGGTCACGTATTGCCACTGATACTGCGGCATGTACTCCTCATAAAACGCCCGGACGCGAAAACCATCCCCTTTGCCTTCGTACACGTGGCGTACGTACACCCGTCGTTTCCCGGTGAGGCAATCCTCCGATGCCTGCTCGATAATGTGAAATCCCTGCGGCATCGGGACATCGGAAAAATACGATTTGTCGCTCATCATCAGCGGGAGCGGTTTGGCGGCACCGGACTGGCAACCGATCACCCAGACGATCCACCCCATCAGGAAAACCAGCCCCAACCCCCGATGGATCGGATGCCGAGATATCCGGCGGCTCCCGTCGCCACTCGCTTGATGTCGGTTATGGTTCGACATGGTCGGTCCACCCCAATTACGGATGAAATCCACGGTCAATCCGCACATTTAACTACCGTTTTTAGCAGATAAAGTCAAATGATCCACTGGTCAAATCCCCGAATATGCAAAGGGAACGGGAGCCTGATTCGCAGGACTCCCATTCCCTTCGTTCCTCGCGTCCACCCCAATCGCATGTCACGAACGCACCGCTCGCCTGTAGCAGCGTCGTGGCGGATTCCGGATTACGGGCAATGAGCGCCGATCCGGGCCACAAAAGGATCAATGTCCGCGAAAGTCACACTTCCGTCACCGTTGCAATCGGCATTCAACCAGGGGCAATTCGGATGATTCTGCTCCCACGCTGCCTGCCCGCCCAGCGCCTCCACAAACGGGTCAATATCGGCAAACGTCACCAGACCGTCGCAGTTCATGTCTCCCTTGCAACCAAGTTCGCATTCATCAGGTACGCCGTTACTGTTAGCGTCCTGACTCGCCGGCGTCCTCGAGTACGTCACGGTTACCTTGATCGTCGTCGGATTCGAGCCGCACGCGGTCGGATTCATATTGGACGTGGGGGTCATCGCGATCGCCACGTTGCCCCCGCTACTGGCCTTCAGGGCGTTGAACGTCGCCATCGGCACGGTGAGGGTATCGACCTGATTCGGCGAGCACAGATAGTAACCCACACCACCATACGCCGTGCCCACCGCCTGTCCGTTGATGCTGATGTTCACGTACTTGTTCACCGAGAAGAGGTCCCCGAGCGCACTGAACGAAAGCAAAACGTCGCCGACGGCGTCGGGCGGGGCGGTCAGTGTGTATGTTTGCACGGTCGGATTGCCGAGGGGCGTATAAGTCGGTGACTCCGCCTCAAAACTGCCGAAGAGATCACACGCATCAAGCAGACCGTTATCATTGCAATCGCTGCACCACGGGCTATCGTTGCAGTTTGCCAAATCGCACTCGTCAGGGATACCGTTGGAATTGCAGTCCTCGCTCGTCTTGTTGGCGAGATCGCAAACATCC
>CAIVHJ010000299.1 GCA_903905665.1 uncultured Phycisphaerales bacterium | reverse complement strand
CCCCGCGTCTCGCTCAATCCGCACAAGACCGCCATGTGCTGCCCGTAGTTCCGGTTGAAGATGATCCCCCGGACGATCCCCGGGTGTTCCCGGGCCGCCCGGGAGATGATCTCCGCCGATCCGTCCCGGCTCCCATCGTCCACCAGGATGAGTTCGAAGGGAAGGGAGAGGCTTCCCAAAGCGGCCAGCGTCCGCCGGATGAACTCGGGGAGCGCCTTCTCCTCGTTGAAGACGGGGGCGACGATGGAGACGGAGGAAATTTGATCCGATGTGGTCATTATCTGTTTCCGCTGCGCGGCGCCGTGGTTTTCAAGCCGATTTCCCCATCAAATCCCCAATTCCAAATCCTAAATCCCAAACAATAAAAACAAGCTCCAATAACCCAATAGTCCGGCTTGACCGGCGGCGCGGATCTTAAGCCAATCCTGGAAAGAAACCAATCAAATCCCAAATCCCAAACAACAAATTACAAACAAATCCCAAGAAACAAAATTACAACTCACAAATAACAAATCACAAGCAAATCACAATACCCAAGCTACAAAAACCGAAGCTCGCTGTTCGTTTGTTTGTGATTTGCGGTTTGTTTCTGTTGCGGCGTCGACGGGTAGAGGCGGTGGTGCTTGGGGCGTGTGCGTGGGCGCCGATTGTGGTGTTTGGGTTGATCTCGGTTCAACTGGGGTGGTGGTTTTTTCCCAATTCCGTTCTCTTGAAGGGCAATACTCCCAACAGTCTGCAAACGTGGCTTCAATTTTATTTTGCAATGTTTGAGCCTGAAACTTCGTTTTTGGCGTTGTATCTGTTGAGTTTGATGGTGTTGTCGCTGTTGGTGGGGATCTGGGCCGTCATTCAACGCCGAACATGGTGGTCCGAAGCCGTCGTGTGGCAGATCGTATTCATCGGAACGACGTTGCTGCATTTACAGTTTGCGAAGTTGCACTGGTTCTTTCGCTACGAAGCCTGGCTGGTCGTGTTGGGTCTGCTCGCTTTGGTTCGGGGGATCGTCTCACTTCGGAGCGGTTTGGGCTTCAATGTTGGAACGAAAAACCCGGCGGTTCGCATGGCATGGCTGAGTATGCTTTCGATGGTGGGAATACCGGCGTTGTTTTGGGCGGGGGTGAGTGGTGGGGCGCGGGGATGGCTTTCGGTGGCGCTGATCCCTCGCGCCTCAAACAACATTTATGACCAGCAATATCAGATGGGGAGTTTTCTGCGGGAGTATTACGAAGGTGAGGGGGTGGGTGCGAACGATATCGGCGCGGTCAGTTTTTTCGGAGACGTCAGGACGGTTGATTTGTATGGTCTGGCGAACATGGAGGTCGCTCGCGCTCGCCGCGCCGGCCGATACGACTCGCGAGAAATCGACCGAATCGCACGCCGGGAAGGCGTCAAAGTGGCGGTGGTTCACGATCGCTGGTTCAACGATCACTGTGGGGGTGTTTCGAAGTCGTGGGTTCCCTGCGGTCGATGGACGATTCCCAATAACTACCTCTGCGCCGACAAAACCGTGACCTTTTATGCCGTCGATCCGTCCGAATCGCAGCTATTGAGGAATCATTTACGCGATTTCGAGTTGAAACTACCCCGAACAATACAGTCTTCTATTGATCCGGTTAATTGATCATGGATTCATTGGTTCTTATAAATTATTCGTTAAATTGTAATAGAATGCAGCGATTCAGAAAGATATTGTTGATGTGTGTCAAGTTTCTTGAATCGGGGCCGGAGTGTGCCAATGAACATATTCGATGTCTTCTTGTATCCAGAGGGTCGTTGTGAACGGACTCTTTCAAGCCCCGGGGCTATCTTTCTTGGTTTTACAATTTTGACGATTGCAGAAGCTGTGCGCCGAATTTTCGTCCCCCTAACCGGTTCTGGAAGCATCTTAGAGTCCTCAGTGTCGGATTCTTCGGGTCCTGGATGGGTGATTAGTTTTGTGACAATGCTCATCTATGGGACTGGGATCGCGCTGACCGAACAGGGGTGTGTCGGCGTCCAGGCGTGGATTCGTAGGTTGTTGCTCCGTCGTCGTTATCTCGGCCAACCATGGTTGTATGATTATCGTTGGGATCACTCAAGTGTATTTGATGACAATGGTTTTTATTTCTGGCGAGCATTTGCTAATGTGCGTTTTGTTGCCCTCGTGTCCTTACCTGTTAACTGGTTTGCGTACCGCGCTTACGCCGTTCACCATGAAGGTTATGGATTTATTATTGCTGGCGTTCTGGACATCTTAATTTTGAAGTTTATATACGAAATGTTTCAGTATATGAGGCAATGGTGGAAGTATGGTCGAAGTTATTTGACCTTCTCTCGTTTTCCATATTTTCTGGGGGAGGCATTAGATGTTCAGATGGAGTGTCCGAGGGGTTTGGGCGAGGTCGAATCAGTCTCTGCTGTTTTGCGATGTGTTCAGGAAGAAATAAGAGACAAGTCTGTCGAGCGTTTCGAGAATTTTTCGTCTCGCGTTGAACATCGTTTCGAGCAATCGACTTTGAACGTACGATCTGTTCAACTGCGATTTCAATTGCCTCCAGCCTGGAGTCTGGAAACGCGCCTGTCTGATCGGTTTCCGCAATACTGGGAATTAGAGGTAACGACCGATGCTCCAGGATTGGATTATCAGACTTCGTTTTTATTACCGGTCTATCACAAAACAGGGGTGGTTCCGGGGGAAAGTCTGTCTCCAGGGGCGCACCGGGATATCGATCGGCAGTTGAAAGAGGCACGTGCGGCCCTGAGTTATGTTGCATGTCCGGCTTGTCGGCAATCCGGACTGGTTCCGCTCCTGGATAAAGAGGCGGGATATCCGACCAAGGATAGTTCCAAATTTGTCGCACAGTGTCCGAAATGTGGGGAGACCCACATTATTTCTGAAGCGGATGTACTTCAGGCGCGAGGAATTCTCAAACCACAAACGGATGACTGGGATCAATAGTGTGGTTTAATATTTCTTTAGTGTTTGATCCGTCGAAAGCGGGGTAATCGTAATGAAGTTGCGCATGAGCAAGTCATAGTCGGTTTCGGGGGGGACACATCGGTCAAAGTATGGATTGCGGCAGAGGAGTTCCGTTCGATCGTCGTTGGGCGCGGCGGTGATTTCGAAATCAATGTTGAGCGGTGTGTTTGCCAGAGGACAAAATCGGATGCCCAGCAGTGTTCCACCATTGGAGATATCCGGCAGGTTGATATTCGTCAGCATCGGGAGCGTGCGATATCTCTCGGTGATCGCCTGATAAGCGGACTCGGCCCATCGGGTTGACAGTGACCAGTTATCGGACCATGTGGGTCGAATGAGTTGAGAAAAAGCAATAGCGGGCACACCATGCAAAGCCGCTTCGCGTGCGGCGGCGACGGTTCCAGAATACCAAACATCCATTCCGAGATTTCCACCCCGATTGATTCCGGAAAACACGCGATCAAACGGGCCGATCTTCAAGTGGTGTAAGGCGATGCGGACGCAATCCGCAGGCGTTCCGTCGCACACAAAAAACGGATCGCAAAACCCGTCGGAGTGTTTTTCAACACTGATAGAGCGGCTGGAAGTCACCGAATGACCGCAATAACTTCGGGGGCCGTCGGGGGCGACGATACAGACCTCGCCGAGCGTTTTTGCCCAGTCGCAGAGTGCTTTGAGTCCATCACACTCAAACCCGTCGTCGTTGGTCAGTAGGATTCGCATCTAACTTCACCCAAGGTCCGAATTCGCCGACGATTATATAGCCGCGGACGTTACAGGCTGCAAGGTTTCCCAAACGCCGACAACGATTTGCCCGGTGTTGGAAGGAATCTTACATTTTATGAGAAGGACACGCGACGAAGCCGACACGGATTCTCCGCACGTTGATTCTCTCCGGATATCGGACGCGGATTCATCGGCTTGGCCACGTCTCTGTGAACGGGCACGCTCGAATCTCACGCCGGGTGCAAAGGGGGAACAAGTGACGGGGTCAACTTCAAACACCGAAAGTGCGGTACCGACTTTGGTGGGCCACGGAATCGTGGTCCGCGCCATTGCCAAAGAGGGGACCGCCAAGGAACGAACATGGGTACTCAAGGAACCGGCCAGCTTGATCGGTTCGCATGTGCACGCCGATATTCGGTTCAACGATCCGGCGGTGGGGCGGTCCCATGCGGTGATCGTCAACACCGGCGAGGAAATTGTGCTGGTCGATTTGTTCACGTCGGCGGGCGTGCATGTGAACGGGCAGCCAGTGAATCGGACGCGGGTCTTGCATGACGGTGATGCGGTTCGCGTGGGTCATACCGCTTTTCTGATTCGGATCGAACGAACGCGTCCCGCTCCCACGGCTTCGGCCAAGGGGAACCGATCGATTCATCCGTTGAAATCCGGTAATCATTTGGTGGTGATTCAAAAAGCGACACATGCGAGATGGCGAGTTGATGAGAAAGTAGTAGTCATCGGTCGGAAGCAATCGGCGCCGATTTGTCTCGAGGACGATCGAATGCCGGTGGCCCAGAGCGTGTTGTTTGCAACGCCTCTGGGCGTTTGCATTTATGACGTGGGAAGCGAAGTTCCCCTGCAGGTCAACCACAACGTTCGAAAATTGGCGGTTTTGCGGGATCAGGATACGGTGACCATCGGAGATACCGATTTGATGGTTTACACGGAAGAACGACCGGATTCGTCTTTTTGCCGTAAGGAAGAGGCTATGGAACCCCAAACAATTGATGAAACCACTGCTCCAGAGATCGCTCCCCAATCCGAATCGGTTGAGGACGCGACAGAATCCGGTACGGGCGAACAAGTCCATCCGTTTCTGAACAACGGGCCGGTTCAGATTCCGGATATCCCTCCAGCCATGAAGGAGCCGGCGGCGATGGAGGTGGAGTCGGAACTGGGCATGCTGGAGCACAAAATCTTGTCGTTCCAGGAGGACATTGCGCGCTCGTGGGGCCAGATGAACGACTGGAAGAAGCGGTTGACGATCGAGCAGAACCAGATGCAGGTTCGGTTTCAGGATTTGCAGAACAAGGAACGGATGCTGACGCAGTTGGCGGAAGAGTTGCAGGGACGCGCGGATGAGCTGGCAGCTCGGAGCGCGCGGGTGGAAGGCATCGAGGCCGAGTTTGAGACTCGAAAAGACGAATTGAAGAAGATGCAGATGGACCTGGGAAGGCGGGAGACCGAGCTGCAGGCCCGATGTACGAAGTTGACGACACTGGCGACCGAATTGGATGCCCGGGAGAAAGAAGTCCAGCGTTTTGCGGATCAATATGAGAATCAGCGCCGTGAGTTGGAGGATATTCGCGCGTCGATCAGCGAGGAGCGGTTGTGCATCGAGCGGGATCGGCGGGAAATCACGGCCCAGCGGGATCAAGTGCAAAAGTGGTCCGAGGACCTTGAAAAACGTCAGGCGCAGATTCAGGATCAGGAACACAGTTGGCAGCCGCGACAGGACGCGATGGTAGTGGCACAGGCGGAACTGGATCGGCAGAAAGAGGCGGTCGAACAAGGGAAGAAATCGCTCGGTGAATATGAGGAAAAATGTCGGGGCTTGTTTGAGCAGCTGAGCCAAAAAGAACAGGAACAGGGGATACGATGGGGAGTGATCGAGCGATTCGGCGAATTCCTGACGGAAGCAACCGAAGTATTCCACGTGACCGTCAATACGCCGGTGACGGTGTCTCCTTCCGTCGTACCGCCGGTTCCCGATGTTTCCGGGACGACTTCCGTTGAAAGTGGGGGCCCGGCATCGGGAGAAGCGTCGCTGGAACCGGTAGGGGCGATGGATTCGACGCAGAAACGGATTCGGACGGTCGTCAACGATCTTGAAAAGAAAGCGCGACGGATGGTCGAAGAGGTTTTGCGCGATGCGCCAATCCAATCGATTGCGCCTAATCCTGCCGAAACGGAGCCTTCAAGTGATATCCTCGATTCGGATCAGCCGGAAGTTGCGGAACCGGAGATGGAGCATTCGACGGTCGGAGCGCCGACCGTCGCAGTGGATGTTGTCAAATTGGAACCCGAAGTACGGAAGCGATTTCGCCTCTTGCGGCGGCTTGGGGAAACGAGAAAATCGGACGTTGAACTGGTGGAACAGATTCGGTCTGAATTGAAATTGTCGCATGATCGCAATGGTGAAACGGCGAAGAAAAAACGATGGTGGAAGTGATTCTTCGGGATTGATGCGATAGGGGTATTTGCAAAATAAGCAGCACCACGCGAGCGTGGTGCTGCTTTGTTAAATCAGGTTGATGCGGGGGCGGAAATACGATTAGAGCTGGACGCCCAGCAAGAGCGACAGCAAAGCACTGATTCCGAGGCTGACCGCCGAACCGAGGAGCGATGACATATCGCATCCTCCCGTTTGCAGCAGACACCCACCGCACATCGCCAAGTACACGATTTGAAAACAACGTTTTCTGCTCATTCGTTTCACCTGTTCATCCGTACGAAGTTTCAGACCTTGAACTAACTATGGCATACACAGTGGATTTTATCGACTCAAACGTCGAAATCGCTGAAACAAATCCGGGATAGTTGTCTCAGGGGCGCGGTCCAGGACCGTAACCAGTGATACCGCCGGACAACTGACTATAGGGATTTGCACCGCATTGATAGGGGATGGAGCAGGTCGGATCCATGCTCCAGTCGGGATACTCAGTATTGGCGATCGCCAACTCCCATTGCACAGGGTCACAATTTAGTATGGTCCCGCAGGGATTAACGTATGTGGCGACGTCATGACACGTCCCGCCAATCGCCCAAAGCATCGATCCCGCTGCAAGTACACCCATCACTGCCTGCATGCGTCCGGAACATTTCATTGGAGTTTCCTCACAACATCAAGACAGTTCAAACACGAAAGAAATTATGGTGTGGCGGTCGTAGCCGGGCAATCCACAAGTAACGGATTACTACCCGCACAGGGGTCAATCAATCCGCCGTAGATCCCGTTCTGGCAATCGAATACGAAGCACCAGTTTGCAGATGTCGCAGTCCAGTCGGCAGTAAACCGCGTACAGGCGGCCCAATTGCCCTGAAAAAGAACCGTTCCACCGGCAGTCAGGAGCGCAAGCATCAACCAGCGTTTCACTCGGTCGGACATTCGGGGCCTCCTCACAATACGCAAGCACTCGTTGGACTTCCGCATCTGGGGCAATCTTGTCTGCGAAAGTATAGGCCGGAACAATAAGTTATGCAAGTGGCAATAGAAAGGGTATGTCGGGGAATCTGTCAATATCCCCAAACAGGCATCCTCGTTCTGGGTTTCATGGACTTCCGGATGGAAATAAATAGGAGCATGTTATAAAAGGGTGAGGGAAGATTGAGGGTCGGGAGAGAAAAAACGGCGATCTCCTCAACGATTGATGAAGGAGGAGACAGGAACCGGCAGGAACGGGAAGAAACCGGGAGTTGAGGAAGACGTGGGATGAGTGTTGAAGTCGGTTTTGATGGATTGCGGAGTAATGCCGGGAGCATTTGATTGGACAATCCGTGACGGGAATAATACCTGAGAGGCATGTTAAAGTCTCAAACTTAACTCCCTTTGGGATAAAGGCTTGAAGTCGGCAGTTTCGACGGATACAATTCCATGATGAATACTACCGGGCGCCTCCGGCCGGGTGATTTTCTTTAATCCCGAATATGGGATGACCTTGAGTGGTTCGCGCTATTTGCCCAAAGGAGAGGTTGAAATGAGATCGCCTGAGGGCATTGGGCTGGATTCGGGAGCGGTGAGTTGGTGGGGCATGGTCGTTTGATGCGAGATAGGTGAGATGCGAATCCGGGTACACCGGGAGTGAGGTGAATATTATGGCGCGGAAACAACGAAAACTGGGTGAGATACTGTTCCGCTGGGGAACCATCAACGCCAATGCGTTGCAGGACGCGCTGGAGTATGCCACGACTCACGGCAAGCGATTGGGAGAAGCGCTGGTCGAGATGGGCACGTGCAGCGAAGACGACGTGTATAAGGCGTTGGCATCACAGTTTGATATGCCGTTCATCGATCTGAGCCAGGAAACCATCGACAAAGAAGCTGTCGAATTGTTGCCTCACGATTTGATCCGTCGCCACATGGTTCTTCCGAT
>CAIVHJ010000298.1 GCA_903905665.1 uncultured Phycisphaerales bacterium | reverse complement strand
TCAACTCAAAGATTTTCCGATCGAATTTCACTTCGGGAGCCATCCGGTGGAACTGCTGGACGGCATTGATTTGCTCGTTGTCAATCCGGCGGTGGACAAGAAGAAATCGACGTTTGTTCAGCAGGCGGTTGCGCGTGGAATTCCGTTGACGACGGAAATGAATCTTTTTTTGGAGCGATGCCCGGCGAGGATCATCGGCGTGACGGGAAGCGTCGGCAAGAGCACCACGACGGCGATGATTTTCGATTTGCTTTCGGCGAATCGGGACCATCTTGTCGGTTCGCCCTCGCGGGTTTGGATGGGTGGAAACATCGGTGAATCTCTGTTGCCGTTCTTGCCGAAAATCGCCTCGAACGATTACGTGGTACTGGAGTTGTCGAGTTATCAGTTGGAGGACTGGGGATCGTTGTCGGCAAATCACCGAGCCATTCATGTTGCGGTGATCACGAATTTGATTCCTCAGCATCTTGATCGGCATGGGGATTTTTTGAGCTACATTCGGGCCAAGTTGAACATTCAGCTGGGTCAACCGTTCGATGACTATCTGGTGATCAACCGACAGGCTCTTTCGGCGCTGAAAGAGCATGGACTAGAAACGGGGCCCGCTCATCTGGAAGTCTATGGTCCGGCGATGGAGTTGGCGGGTCAGATGCGGGTGATGGGCGAGCACAATCTCCACAACGCCGGCGCGGCCGGTTGCGTCGGTCGCATTCTCGGATTGCCGGAAGAAGTCGTTCGCGAGGGACTGAAGCAGTTCAAAGGGTTGGAGCATCGGCTGGAGTTCGTCCGCGAATTTGAGGGCGTGAAGTACTACAACGACTCCAAATCGACATTGCCGGCAGCCACCATCACGGCTTTGCGTGCCTTTGATCAGAAGGTTGTGCTTCTGGTCGGAGGTGTGGACAAACCGGTGTCGCTGGAGGAGTTGGCGTCGGTTATTTGCGAACGCACCAGGGGAGTCATCTGCTTCGGAGAGGCGAGGACCCGGATTCACGCCGCGATTCAAACGATGGAATCGGTTCAGCCGATTCCGAAAATCTTAAGCGTGCATGAATTCAACGGCGGAGTGAATATGGCCCGGCGGCTGGCGCAACCGGGAGACGTGGTGCTGTTTTCGCCGGGATGCCAGAGTTTTGATCAGTTCAACAACTATGAGGATCGCGGACGGCATTTCAAGTCCGTCGTTCAAGGTTGGGCGTAAGTGATATCGTGCGCGAGTTCAGGTGGGATGGACGATGAGCGTCCCGAGCGTGCGCAGGATGATGATCAGGTCGAGTTCGAGCGACATGTGTTTGATGTAATACAGGTCCAGAAAGAGTTTGCGTTTGGCGTCTTCGACGCTGCAACCATAGCGATAGTTGATCTGTGCCCAGCCGGTCAAACCGGGTTTGACCAGATGCCGCTCGTCGTAGTAGGGAATTTCCGCGATGAGTTGCTCGACGAATTCGGGCCGTTCGGGGCGAGGTCCCACAATCGACATGTCACCCAGTAGAATCGACCATAGTTGCGGCAGTTCATCCAGGTGCGTTCGCCGCAGGAATCGACCCAGCAGCGTGACGCGGGAGTCTCCCGGAACGGACCAGGCGTGGCCCTCGGATTCGGCATCGATCTGCATGGTGCGAAACTTGGTCAACGTGAATATCCGATTGTGCGCACCAACGCGTTTTTGCGAATAAAACACCGGACCCCCGTCGCATATCCTGATCGCCAGAGCAATCAGAGGCCACAGCGGCGCCGTAACGATCAGCCCGACCAGGGACAATACAAAATCGAACGAACGTTTGACGGCGGCTTTGTCTTCGCGGTGGCCGTCGAGGTCCGCCTGAAAAAACCAGTCCGGCGTAATATAGTCCACCGGAACTTCACCCAGGACGCGTTCATAAAAGTTGGGTTGCGTAGTGATTCGGCAACCCTGCCTCAGGCAGCACATGATCATCCGAGACAAACGGGGATGGAGGGTTTCTTCCGCCGCGATCACGATTTCGTCAATGCGGTTGGCGCGAACAATGGGTTGGATGTTTTCGATGCCGCCCAGGCAGGGAAGGGCGGTTTGTGGGTGGGTCGGATTCGGTTCATCAATCATGACACATCCGACCAGGTCGTAGATGGACCCTGCTTCGGCTTCCCGTATCGCCGCCACGACGCGCTGGATGGAGTTTCCGCAACCGACGAACAACGTCCGCGTTTTGACGCGCTGAATCACACGATGTGCGAGCAACCGCGCCCCACCCGAAAATGCGACGAACGTCACCATTCCGATCAGGGCGATCCGCCGGCTGAAAATTTCATAGATCAGCATCTGCATGACGACATAGGCGAGGGCCACCGCCAGTCCGATCGTCAGGAGTGTTCGCACCATAATTCTGGACCGATGCCGAAGGGTCCGCGTGTCGTATAATCCGCAGATCACCCCCGATGTCACGTAGGCCAGCGCCACCACGGCATTGACGAGCGTCAGGTCGGCCGCCCACGTGCTTCGAGGAAACTGCAACTGAAAAATGAGATACCCGATGTAGTTTCCCAGACACACGGCTGCGGCGTCCCAGATGGCCCAGGTGGACTTGGGAAGATTCAGGATATAACGGCCCCAGAAATCGAATCGGCTTCGTTGCGGCTCAAAACGATCGGATGCGGCCCCCGCTGCATCGGATCGAGCGCCGATTGCGGAAGGCGCAGTGGATGTGGACGCGGAATCGATAAGCGGCGGCATGAATGGACCCCAATCGAATACTATTCGATGTTATCGGTAGTCTTGTCGATGAACGTGAGTCAGTCCGCCGGCTTCACTCCAAGCCCCGGAATCCCCGTTTCACAAATTATCGGACGGTTCTGTACTACATGACCCGGTCCGTCTGGAAATTCCTTCCCATCATTATCGGAACCCGTGTAGAGGGATGGGATTGCTAACTCGAATGAGAGACCCGAATAACCGATGTGGAAAGCAGGACTTCGGGCAGTAATCGCATCCGCCCCGTTGCGGTAAACGGGTATCAGATGGGATTCGCCTCAACCTTATCAAGCGAGCCGATCATGATGAAGCACACACGCCTCCTTGTGGTTCTTGGGATTCTGGGTTCGTTGGGATGTCTCCGGCATCCCGATATGCGGGTTGAATCGCAACTGACCGTGGCGCAGCTGGGGGGAAGCGTCCCCGTTGTGTCACAGGACGTTCAGTATTTCGACACCGCTGAGTCGCATGGGCGTTTTCCGGCATCCATTGCCGTCGCTCGTGTCACCACGAGAACTGGAAATTCCACCGAGTCCCTGAAGCTTTTTCCGCTTCGCGCTTACGAATCCGCCTACTGGGTGGAATTGTTCGACGGGACACCCGAAGTGCTTGAAATGATTGTGATCCACGAGCGCAGCGTGCGACAGCTTCAGATTCAGACGGCTGAATTGTTCGAAGCTGCTGCGGTGATGCGCGCCAAACTCCTGCTCATCTACGGATATGACAATGTCGGAACTCCCGACACGTGTCGGGTTTCCGGATGGTTGTATGAGATTCCATCCCAAAAACTTTTGGCCGGTTTGAACAAAACGGTGACGCGATCCGAGGCGGAGCAGGTCGCTTTGGAACTGCCCAAAGACCAGAAACCCAAAACCGAAAGCGACTGGGCTTACTACGTGGACTACCTGGCGTTCCGCGGTTTTGAGAAATCGTTCCGCGAATGCACCTGGTCCCTGATCGACCGCGATCTTCCCTCCGAAGGCACGCTGCCTTCACCCTTTGGGAAGAAAGAGTCGAATGCCGCTTCACCGACGGGAAAGGAAGAAGCGTCGCAAACTCCCGCCTACCCCAAAAACTGGCGTCCGTAGAATTCAAATACCCGATCAAAGTGTCCATCAAGGATGAACAACCATGGGTCGGATGTCATCGAGGCGGTTGATCTCACAGGAGCCTTTGGTCAATCTGGTGCATCGGCATCTCGAATTGCTGTTGTCGGTTCTTACCCTTGTGTTCATTTTGTATCTGACGTGTCTGCCTACTGAATCCTACATATCACCTTCGACGGATTCCTCCGAGGCCTCGCCCGTTTCTAAACGAGACCTGATTCAGAATATTTTGCTGTATGTTCCGCTGGGGTTCTGGATGACATTGGCCGGTCGGAAAGCCAAACTGGCGTGGTATGAAAACATCTTTTTCGTCATAACGGTGGGAATTCTGATCAGTTGCCTGTGCGAGGGGATCCAAAGATTTTTGCCCGGTCGCGTTTCGTCCCGCATGGATGTTCTGGCGAATGGGGCCGGCGTGGTTCTCGGCGGGATTCTCGCGATCATGCTCAATGCCTCTTATCGCGTTTATCGAACACGTATCCGGGAAGGTCTGCGCACCCAGCCGGTGATGTCCACGTTCGTCGCCGGTGCCGTTGTCTATGCCGTGTTATCGCTGGTTCCGTTCCAGCTCGAACTCACGCCGAAAATCGACAAAACGGTGCTCAATCCGGCGCGATGGACGGCGTGGACTCCCGATCAGGCGATGGAGAACCTGACCGAAAGCACCCCTGACGCCCGAACCCGAAACGATCAATGGATTGACTGGATCGTGGTAGGGTTCAGCGGGCTTTTGTTGGGTGGATTGGGAAGTTATTCTCTTTTGCACGAATACGAATTTGGCCGCAGTGCCACGCTGGTCTTGATTCTCTGGATGAGTCTGTTGATTGGGGGTGTGCTGGAAGGTTTTCAGATGTTCGATGCGGGTCACGGGTTTCATCTGGTTCGTGTCACATTGTTGATGGCTGGTGCAACCATCGGCGCGATGCTGGGGTGGCTGTGCAAGTCCAGTCCGCTCGAGATGCCGTCGAGGTATTCGGCGTGGTTTCATCTGGGATCGTTGGGAGGTCTGGTGCTTATCGTGGCGAGAGACCTCAACCCGTTTGTGCTGGACTTCAGCCAAACGATTATTCAGCAGCGGTGGCACGAGGTGAGCTGGTGGCCGTTTCTCAAGTGCTTTGATTCGGGCGACGATCTGGCGTCCGCGTCGAATCTTCTGGCTCATTTCGGTCGTTACGCCGTCTGGGGCGTCTGGTTGTCGCTGGCTTTGCAAACGGCGGGCCTGACGGGCTTGAAATCCCGAATTCGGGTGGTCGGAGGAACGTCACTGTTGGTGTCCACCGTGATAGAAGTCCTTCAACTTGGCTGTTCGTCCCGATCCGTTGACGTCACCCATATTCTCGTCGCGGTCTCAGGTTGCCTGGTCGGTCTGATTTCGATTCAATGGTGGTTCGATTTCCTCAAGTCAAGCCGTCGCAATCACGTCACCTCCACTCATAAAATTCCGCAATCCGGGGCCATGCCTGTGAATGTGTGAGCCAGCGTCGATTTTTTCTCCGAATCAGACTATATTGACGACCATGGGGTTTCTTGATCGTTTCAAACAGGGACTCGCCAAAACGCGCGACAAAATCGCGGGGAGATTCCGCGCGATTCTTCCGATCGGGCAAGCGATTGACGAAACCGTGCTGGGCAAACTTGAGCAGACCATGCTCGCCGCCGACATGGGACCCGCACTCGTCGTGCAACTGATCGAGGAAGTCCGCCGCGCGTGGAAAGCCGGCCGAATTCGACAAACCGAAGACATCCTGCCGCACCTTCGACAGGAATTGCTCACAAGATGGCCGGCGGAAGACCTGACCATCCGGTTCGCCCCGCAAAAACCAACCGTGATCCTCATCGTGGGAATCAACGGTTCGGGCAAAACCACCAGCATCGCCAAACTCGCGCGGTATCTGAGCAAACAGGACCTCAAGGTGCTGCTCGCCGCCGGTGATACGTTTCGTGCCGCTGCCGTCCATCAACTGACCATCTGGGCGGAACGGATCGGAGTCCCCATCGTCAAACACGATCAGGGCGCCGATGCCGCCGCCGTTGCTTATGACGCCTGTGACGCCGCGCTGGCTCGGGGCATGGACGTCGTCATCGTCGATACCGCCGGACGACTCCACACACAGGATCATCTCATGCGCGAATTGGAAAAAATCCAGCGGGTGATCGAAAAGAAAATTCCCGGCGCACCTCATGAGGTGTTGCTGGTGCTCGATGCCACGATCGGACAAAACGCCGTCAATCAGGCCAAAATGTTCAGTAGGTTTGTGCGGGTCAGCGGAATCATCCTGGCCAAACTGGACGGGTCCGCCAAGGGCGGCGTGGTGGTCGGGATTCGGGATCAACTCGGCGTGCCGGTCAAATTCGTCGGACTGGGCGAAACCCCCGACGACCTTGTGCCCTTCGTCCCCTCCGAATTCGTCCAGGCCCTTCTGACCGATTAGAGCGATTCCCATTTCTCATGGAGTTTGACGCGACAGCGTTTTCAAGTTTGGAAATCTCGGACCGGAAGTTAGCGGTGGAAACAATGAGACCCGACACGCTGTGGGAGACAAAGGGGACTCCTATTTTGCTGACTGAAATTTCGGATTTTAGTTGACCCCAATGAGACTATCGAATATAAGAATTTAGACGGCAATTTGTTAGGTCTCGGTCTTTGTCGCCCATCGAGGATTTGAAAATGGGTACTCCCATCGTTGTGAGTTGTCCCCAGTGCGGTCAAAAATATCGCCTGCCGCCGGAGCGCATCGGTTCCAAGGCACGATGCCGGTGCGGCCAACGATTCACCATCGCGCTGAATCAACCTCTTGACGACGACACCATCCTGGGCTGGGTGCTGGAGGACGCCGATCCTTCTTCCGAAAGCGTAATGGGCGGAACGGGAATCTTCGATAGTCCCGCATCGTCGGGTCCCAATCGAGCGGATCAATCCTCCTCTTCGAATTCTCCGGCATCGCTGATACAAATTCAGGATGGAGTTCACCTCGTGAACCTCGATGGGGAGGGGGCATGTTTCGAGTTTCCGGCTCTTGAATTAACGCGTCCGTCGCTTCGAACTTCTTTCCCCAAACAGTGTGTGAGTTGCGGAAGCCATCGGGACCTGTACGTCCATCTGATCGTCTGGCACGATCGGCTTACACGCGACGATCCTCGCCGCCTGAGCCAAACCCACAACCTGCGAATCGGAAAATTACGGGAACTCGCTCGATTTGACCAACCGGATTGGATCGGCGACCTGACGCCGATTCCCGGATTGGCGTCTCCGTTCGATCTTCCGTTTCCGTTTTATGTCTGCGGACATTGCGATGTGCAGGAAGAGCTCGCCGTGGAGGTACGACGGTTTGCCAACGGCGACGGTTGTCGATTGACGATCGCCAACCTCGAAGTCGCCTGCCACTTCTTCCGAAACAACGACGGGGCGGGCACCCCCGACTACGCGCGGCTGATTCATCAGTGCGAGCGGCAGCAGCAGGATCGCTGGCAACGATTGCCCTTCGCGCTGCGTCGGCAATTGCGAAGCTGGTACGAACCCGTGGATGGAGAGCAATTCCGCGCCTATTTCCGGGACGTCGAAAGCGATTCCACCGATGAAGGACGAGAGGGATTGATCCTGACCGACCGACGAATCGCTTTCCGCAAAAACACGTCCGACCGTGAATTTGCGCTGGATCAGGGCGGAAAAATCCTTGTCGAAACCGATTTGAGCGCCACGTCCATTCGCATTCAGCAAAAAGGGCAAAAAGAAGCCGTCGTGCAACTCGACCAGCACGACGCCGATCAACTCATCCACGAAGTCCGCCACCATTTCCAAAACTGGAAAATCACCGGGCAATCGAACGCCCGTTGATATCGACACGGATCTCCCGTTGTGCCGAGATAGTATCAGGAAGTTTTTTCATCAACGGATATGAGTAACCCGCTGCGGACATAGGCGGCTCGAACTGTGGCCCGCAGTTTGGGTAGCTGAAAGGCAAACCAAACCGCCCCGATCACGCAACACACACCGCCCAGCGTCAGGGCGAGTGGTGCTCCGAACCCCCGTGCCATTCCTCCTGCGAGCAAACTCCCGATCGGCGTCATTCCCAGAAAAGCAATCGTGAACAAACTCATGATGCGCCCGCGCTTGTCTTCCTCGACAATGGATTGCAAAACCGTATTGCACGAGGCGATCTGCAACATCATGCCCATACCCAGAAACGCCATAAGAATCATGGAAAGCCACAAATTGCGGGACCAGGCTACTGCGATCAATGTACAACCAAACAAACTGGTTCCAAACGCGATCACCCGCCCCAGTCCGATGACTGATTTACGTGAGGCAAGATAAAAAGCAGCCGCGAGCGCCCCCAGTCCACTGGCACTGAGCAGAAAACCCAGCGTGTGCGATCCTCCACCCAGAATATCGGCGGCAAAAATCGGCATGAGCGTCATATAGGACATCCCCATCAGGCTGGTGATTGCGACGAGTATCAGCACGGTTCGTATCGGCGCAAATCCGACGGCATAGGTCAAACCATCTCGCAAGCCACGCATTAGGGAGGTCGCTGATTTTGGCGTAGTTCGCGTCAACCGCATCAACATCAACGCCGCGATGACTCCGACATAACTGATCGCATTCAGCAAAAAACAAGTCGCCTCTCCGACCTCTGCGATGATCATCCCCGCCAGCGCCGGACCGATGAGACGGGCTCCGTTCACCAAAAAAGAATTCAGCGCGATCGCATTGCTCAGATCACCCGGTTGTTCGACCATCTCGATGACAAACGCCTGGCGCGACGGCATGTCAAAGGCGTTGATCACGCCCATTGTGGCGCTGAGGACCAGAATCTGCCAGATTTGGATCGCTCCGCTGTAAGTCGCCGCCGCCAAAATGAATGCCTGAACCATCGCCAGGGTCTGCGTGATTACCAGAACCCGACGCAAGGGCCATCGATCCGCCAAAACTCCGGTCCATGGCGCTAAAGGAAGTATCGGAATCTGTCCGACAAAAGCCACAAGCCCCAGCAAAAGCGCCGAACCGGTCAGCCGATACACCAGCCAACTCAGGGCTACGCTCTGAATCCATGTCCCGATCAGCGAAATGCCATGCCCGAAAAAAAACAACAGAAAATTGCGATGCCGCAAGGCGCGCAATACCCCAAAAAACGCAGGTGCATTCTGGACTTCGCCGCCGCCGTTTGTCTCACTCAATTGAACCAAGAATTATGCCATTTCGTAAATTTAATCCATCCCGTTGCGTTCTCTGTCCAACCGATTCCTTCGGTCACACGCGAATCTTACGATGTCATCGGAACTTTTCAAGTAAAAGTCATCCCTGCTTGTTACACCCGGTGAATCCGTGTTCCGATGTGCAGGCGCGGCCACAGCAAGTGGATGTGTGTTTCGTGACAGGGGCCCTCGGTTGCGGTATTCTGGAGGGATGGGAACGACGTTCAAAGCCAAACTCATGGACGGAAAAACTCTGGCGGACAGAATTATGGTGGAAACGGCTCGCAAGGTCGATGCCATTCGCCAGGCTTCCCATGTCACGCCGACACTCGCTACCGTGCTTGTCGGTGACGATTCCGCTTCGGCCACTTATATCCGAATGAAACGCAAACGTTGCGAACAGGTGGGGATGCGATCCGTCAGCGTCGAGTTACCCGCCGGAGTAACCACCGAAGAAGTCGTGGATCGAATTCGCAAACTGGCGGAAGATCCTGCGATCCACGGAATCCTGGTGCAGCATCCGGTTCCAAACCCGATCGACAAACGAGCCGTCTTTGAAGCGATACCATTGGAAAAAGACGTGGACGGCGTCACGTCGGCCACTCTGGGGCGTACGATTCTGGGGATGCCGGCTTTTGCTTCGTGCACTCCCGACGGCATTATGAGACTGCTTCGCGAATATCAGGTGGAGTTGGATGGTGCTCATGCGGTGGTGATCGGCCGCAGTCCGATCCTGGGCCGCCCGATGGCGTCGATGCTCATCAACGCTCAGGCCACTGTTACGTTGTGCCATTCGCGGACCCGGTCGCTACCCTCTATTGTGCGCGGGGCGGACATCGTCATCGCCGCCGTCGGCAAACCGCGATTCGTTCAGGGTGGTTGGATCAAAGTCGGCGCCGTGGTGATCGACGCCGGTTACAATCCCGGCAATGTCGGCGACGTGGATTTCGACGGCGCGATCGAACCGGCTTCGCTGATCACTCCGGTTCCGGGCGGCGTCGGACCGATGACCATCGCCGCACTCATCGAACACACCGCCTACGCCGCCGCTCAACAACTCGGTGTCGCCTTGTGATCCGATTCATCCTTACGGCCGGGGGGCGACCGTGAAACTGTTGTATGTTGAGTAGGTATCTCCGGCTGTCCCTTCCCACAAAGCATCAATCCGGAACGAATCGATGGCTCCCGAAATATTGAAATAATCCGGTGGTGCCGGAAATTCCAGGTCCACGGTACCGCCGCACGTGTCGCCGTCGCAACTCAGGTAGTTCCATCCTCCCTGCCTAAGACCCCGCGACGTTTGAAACTGCTCCATCGAAGAACTCAAATCCTCGTGACGGATGGCCCG
>CAIVHJ010000297.1 GCA_903905665.1 uncultured Phycisphaerales bacterium | reverse complement strand
GGCGTTGCTGCAATCGAGTTGTCCTTTGAGTCGGGATTTTGATCCCCTGACGCTTTTCGTCAACACAACGAGTTCGATTCTGACGGATTCTGTATTTTTTGCACTCAACGCATGGATGACGCCTCATCCGTAACCCACACGACAGGAGTATTCATCATGAAATCAGGCAGGTTCCAGCGGATGATGATCTGGGCGACATTCGCCACATTACCTCTGTTCAACACCTGCGTGACCAACAATCAACTGCAGGGGTTCATCCACACGGAAATGGCTTCGCTGACCACCCAGGTTGTCACCGAACCGTTCACGACGGCGCTGCATGATCTGACCGGTCCGCAGATCACCGAGGAAGAAGTCCCTTCGTTAGGTCCATGATTCACGATGTCGCGATCATCCTTTCAAGCAAGCGTTTTAAGTCTGATCGTCGTAGTGGTGTTACTTCCCGCACCGTTGCGAGGATCGAGTCCGGAAATTGAACGTCGCGTCCGTCAAAATCAGGGGATCGTCGCCTTCACGCAGCGGGATTACCTTTCCGCCGAACAAATTTTCTCTGATCTGGTCAAAACGAATCCGGACGACCCCGGGGCGTGGTATTGGCTGGGTCTGAGTGAATTGCAGCGCAATCGCTACTCCGCCGCCACCGCAGCACTCCAGCGGGTCATGCAATTGGCGCCGGATCGGGTGGAGGTGAGATTGGACGCCGCCATCGCCAGCGTGGCAGAGGGTCAATACGAACGAGCAATAGGATGGTTGAAAGAATATCTGTCAGCCGGGACCGCCCCCTCCGCCGTTCAAACGATGGGCCACTTTTTTCTCGGCGTCGCCCAGTACAAAACCAAACGCTACGACGACGCACTCAAATCCTTCGAATCCGCCGAACCCGAAACCACGGACCCGGACCTGCAGGCCAACATCGCGTGGTATCGAAGCTGGATTCTGACCGAGCAGGGAAAACCAGACCTCGCCTCTCTTGAATTCGCCAAAGTCGCCCAACTCACGACCGACGTCGATCAGCAGGTCCGCGCCAAAACGCTCGCCGAACAGGTCAAGGCCGGACCCGTCGTCCCCTCGGAAACCGTCAGTCCCCTCCAGTTCCGTCTGGACCTCGGCTATCATTACGACAGCAATGTGATTCTGCTCGGTGACAACACGTCGCTCCCCATCGGTCTCAACCGCAACGACGATTACCGGTTCGGCCTCAGCACGGATTTGCGATATCTCATTCCGATGGGAGACCAATGGCTGATGGGTTTCGGCTGGAACACGTTTCACAGTTGGCACGCTTCGCTGGAGCAATACAACGTGCAAACCTACGCCGGCCGTGGTTTCGTCAACTATTTCCTCAATGATCGCACCACGCTGGGTGTGCAATACGAATACGATTTCAACCTCGTCGGTCGTGAAGCGTTTCTGTCCCGGCATCAATTGACCCCGTCCCTGCGCTACGTCGAAGCCTTCCACGACGACGGAACCTCATGGACTTCTTCCACGCTTTTCGCTTCTTACGAGGACCGAGACTACCACGACGATTATTTTGACTTGCGAGAGGACCGCGACGGCTCGTACACCACACTGGGACTCACGCAAAGCTTCAACCTCTGCCAACCGCGCAAGGAACAAGGCGACACCCGCTGGCTGTCCGCCGCCGTCGGCTATCGCTTCGAAAACGAAAGCACCGTCGGAAGCGATTTCGATCTGTCCGCCCACGGACTTAATGCGGACTTGAGTGTTCCGCTTCCCTGGGAATTAACCTTTGATTTCTCCGGCAACTGGATGTGGGAGGGTTACTGGCAGCCCAATTCGCAGGATTACAAACTCCGCGAGCGAAAGGATTTCGTCCAGCGATACTCCGTCTCCCTCGGCCGTGAATGGGAACTCGACCGCCACGTCACGATGGGCCTGCGCGGCGAACTCGCCTATATCCTCGACGACTCCAACGTCCTCAACAGCCTCGGCGAAGCCATCTACTCCTACGACCGCACCATCGCCGGAATCACCCTCAGCCTGGCGTTCCATTGAATATCGTGATTTGCAATCCGTGATTCTCCGACGTTAACAAATAGCAACCGAAATCGGACACTCATCCTCCGACCTGAATTGGAATCACATCTCTGTTTCCCTTTATCAACACTTATGTTTTTTTGATTTTCTCCTGCCCGTTCATGTAAGGTCGCAGGGCGGAGGGAATCACGACGCTGCCGTCGGGTTGTTGGTTGAGTTCCAGCAGCGGGATCAGCACACGCGGTAGTGCGATCATCGTGTTATTGAGCGTGTGGCAGAAGTGAACCTTCTTGTCGCCGGTTTTGTATCGCATGTTCAATCGACGGGCCTGAAATTCATAAAAACGACTCGCGCTGTGCGTTTCGCCATAACCGTTCCGCGATGGCATCCAGGCCTCAATGTCAAATTTCTGCACCTGCCCCATCCCCAAATCACCGGAAAAAATGTTGATCACGCGATAGGGAATTTCCAGTTTCTGCATCAGCGGCGAATCGGCATCCCAGCCCTGCACTACCACGGCATCGCTCCCCAATTCGTCGATCGACGTGAAATCG
>CAIVHJ010000296.1 GCA_903905665.1 uncultured Phycisphaerales bacterium | reverse complement strand
GGATGTTTGTCTTTGTTTCTCGGTCTGTTCACCATCCGCAAACGATCTCCCGTTGTTCCATTTGCGCTGATCGTCATCGCTTCCGCCTTCGTCGCCACTTTGTGGACGACGCCGACCGCCATTGAAGCCGGCACGCATCCTTTACTTCGCGGCCTCGCGATGAGCACCTTGGCCGCCTACGTCCGTTGGATCACTCTTATCGTGGGACTCATTCTGGTTTTGGTCAATGCTCATCTGCCGCCCATCGAAGAATGCGGCGAATATTTTGCGATGATCCTTTTTTCAATGGCGGGCGTTTTGCTCGTCAGTCTCAGCAATGACATCCTCGTGCTTTTCTTTGCGCTGGAACTGGTCAGTGTTCCGACGTATGTGCTGATTGCTTTAAGTCGCACCGACATCCGCGCCCAGGAAGCAGCCGGAAAATATTTCTTTTTGGGCGCTTTCGCTGCCGCCCTGACGGCCTACGGCTTCAGCTTTCTCTATGGGATGGGCGGCACCACCACAATGTTCGGACCCGACTCCATCGCGGCTCAAATCCACGCCTCCTCTCAAGCCGGCTTTCTTTCCCTCGCCATGATTTTGGTCATCGTGGGACTGTCGTTCAAAATCGTCGCAGTTCCGTTCCACGCTTATGTCGCCGACGTGTATCAGGGAGCCGCCTCACCGGTGGCTGGTTTGCTGTCGTTCCTGCCCAAATTGGCAGGTTTCGTCGGGCTTGTTCAACTCTTTCAGATGGTGGGCTGGCACAACATTCCCTGGGCGGTTCAGTGTGCGATGTGGATTATTGCCGTAGTGACCATGACGGCGGGAAACGTACTCGCCTTATTGCAAAGCAACGCCAAACGCCTGCTCGCTTATTCCAGCATCGCCCATTCGGGTTACATGCTCATCGGTTTGTTGGTGGGTCCGAGTTTGCTGAGAGCAGGAGGGCCCTTCGACGACGGTGTATCCGCTCTGCTGTTTTATGTCGCCGTGTATGGATTGATGAACCTCGGCGCCTTCGCTGTGCTCGCGTTCCTCTCGTCGGAAAATCGAGAGTTGGAGGAGATCGACGATTGCGCGGGTCTGGCGCGAAACGAACCTCTCGCGGCGCTGGCTTTGGCGATTTGTTTGCTCAGCCTGATGGGCCTTCCTCCCACGGCGGGTTTTTTGGCCAAACTCTACATTTTCTTCAGCGCCTTTTCCGCTTCGACCACTTCACCGCTCGGCCACGCGATGATCTGGCTGGTCGTCATTGCGGTCGTCAACTCTGCAATCGGAGCCTATTACTATCTGCGATGGATTGGGAAGTGCTACTGGGGCGCACCTTCTTCAAAGGTTGCTGTTCCTTCCCGCCTGGGTGTTGAGCTCGGTATGGCGTTCTGTGCCCTGATGATGATTGTCGTTTTTCTTTTCCCGAACCAGCTCCTCATTAAATCCATCGGAGCCACACGACTCATGACCGACCAGGTCGTGCAAAAAACCTCTTCCGCTTCTCCGTCTTCCGCTCCAAACACCCCGTAACGGGTTCCACCCCTGTGTTTCAAATTGCTGACGGGAATGGTGCCAGTGTGCCACTGCTCTTGAGCAGTGGTTCTTCAGACGCTTCACATGTTCTGCATTAAACAGAAAGGAGTATCAACTATCGCACGGTGTGTCGATGGGTAACGTGATGGAAAACGTGGTCCCGCTGTTTTCGATGCTTTCGACCGAAATCAGTCCCCCGTGTTCTTCAATAATGTCTTTGCAAATCGCCAATCCCAGTCCGATTCCTCGTCGGTCGGTCTTTTTTTCGTGGGTTTTTGTGGTAAAAAACGGATCGAAAACATGAGGCAGATATTCACGCGAAATTCCTCTTCCCGTATCCCGGACGTGTACCGAACAATGGGTGTCGGAAATCGGCGTGGCGGAAATCCGAATCGCTCCCGGCCGTCCGAGAATCGCCTGACGAGAATTCAGAAGCAGATTGAAAAATACCTGCTGCAGTTGATTGGCGTTTCCGCGAACCGTCAGATTCGCATCCACGTCAATCGTGACTCGGATATTATCCTTCGATGGATCACGACCCAGACAAACCAGCGCATCTTCAACGACCTGCCGAAGCGGCACTCGGGCCACGCCGGTTGGTCCCGGGCGGACGTACCCCAATATGCGATTCGACATGGCGGCGACGGCGCTGTGCTGCTGAAGGACCATCTTCAATGTCTTGCGCATCATCTTGACGTCCTCGGACTCCAATGCGTACTGCGCGTAGCTCACGATCGGACTGAGGATGTTGTTGTATTCATGCGCCACCATCGCCACCGTCGTTCCCAGCGATGCCAACTTCTGGGCGTGACGCAATTGCTCCTTCAAATCAGCTATGGCACTCGTCTTGTCACGCCTACCGGATCGGCCTGAGTGCTGCGCAAATTCGCAGGGATTGTCCACCTGTGTCCGTACCCTCGTGGTGCTCATAATGTTTGCCTTCCTACCGGGAATTCATCGACGCAAACCCGTTCCTGACTTTAAGTTCCCAAGTGTGTCGCATTTTTGTTCAAGTGGTGGGATTGGGCAATCTGGGCAAAACCATCGTTGACTTGGAGCAGTCCCGCGTAATCACGCTTTGCTTCTCCTATACGTCGTTTTCAGATATGCGATTGCAGATTTCTTTCCGAGTGCGAGCAAATGGATTGACAGACAGTACTGATAAATCGGCGCTTGGTGAGTATGAAATCCGATTACGCCAGTGTCACGGATCGGAGATGTGCTACGGAGAATTGTCCGTCGGGTGAGACGGTGGAGTGCTGATCTGCTGACGAATGACGTCCAGACTAAGTCCCAATCGCGTCAGCGCATTGAATGCCACGCTGCCTGCTTCCTTCATCAACGCCAACAGCACATGTTCGGTGCATACCATGTTGGAATTGAGTTGGCGTGCTTCCTCGATGGCACCGGCGATGACGTTCTTAAAGTGCGGTGTCCCCGGTAATCGCCCGAAGACCCAAGTCTCTTCCGAGCTTTGCTTGACCAGCTGGTCCACCTGCTCTTTGATTCGGCTGTGGGGGGCCCCCAATGCCGAAAGTATCTTCGAACCGATCCCCGTGCTTTCCTCGGCGATGGCCAGCAAAATATGCTCTGTTCCGACGTACTCTTGCCCGTAATCGCGCGCGATCTCATTCGCGAGCGTGATGACCTTCCGTACGCCGGGGCTGAGTTTTTCGTACATCGAAGGCTTCCTCGGTTCTACGGCTGATGCGACGAACCGGATCGATCCGATTCGGGTTGCATCACAGACGCGGGTTCCGTCAGCGACCACCCATGATGCTTGAGTCTATCATACCCAAGGCTCAGGAGCGCGACAACCACCGAAGCCGCCAGCGTGATCTTGATGATTCGCAAACGGTTACGAACTTCACGGTCACGCCATTCGCTCAACCGGCGGTCGATCTCGTCGAGCTTCCGATCAATACGCGACTCGATCTCATCCAGTTTCTCTCGCACATAATCGTCTGCCACGACCCTGAGTCGCCGGGTCAGTCCTCCCACCACGCCTTGTTCCTCAAATTCGTCCTTGAGTGAAGTCTGTGGTTCAGGGAGAAACTGGTAAGGGCTTGGCGAATCGGAATTCTCGACATCTTCGAAAACCGCCTGGCTCAAAACGCCTCCCACCCAGCGGCGAAACTTCCGATGCACGTAATCCCCCCACGATTCAGATTTTTTCATTGCTCGAATGATCTCGGTGCGATTGGCGTTTTTCTTGACCTCGACCTCGCGCAGCCGACACAATACCGACAACCCGCGATCCGACAAACCGTCAAACTTCATCCGTCGAATTGTGGCGATGTCCCGAGCGAGTTCCTCTTTCTCCGCGGACTCCCGGACCGGCCGTCTCGCCCACACGCACACATCCAACATGGCTTCTCGGTCCAGTTCACCCAGCAGCACCTGACGCGCTCGAATTCGCCGAAGCAATTCCCCCTCCGTTGCATCGCCATCAAACGGAATCCCCAGCGACACAGCGTAGCGCTGAAGCTCGTCCAAAGGCATCGTGGAAGACACGGGCAATGACGGTTCGTTCTCGCATGACATCGGCTGCACACTCCATACTTAATTCGGGCTCTCACCGTCAGTGCAACATGATGAAATACCCGAACAAAAACAGCAATAGAACAATCGTTAACACGTCAAAAACAAACACGCGCCACCGGATACGGAGCACTTGTACCAGCATATACCTCCGAAGCGTGACCGTATAAGCATTCTCTCGGTCCAGTACTCCGATCCAGCGATTGATGGTGCGCAACGTTTGCAGAATCGTGTAGATTCCGCACACGAGCGCTAACATCTCCCGGTATAGATGAAACAAATCGGTATCCATTGGATGCTCGTCATTGTAACTTACGCAGTTGCGTACTGCATC